>JBNMIN010000059.1:0-13451 GCA_050873305.1 Oscillospiraceae bacterium | reverse complement strand
GAATATGCTGCTGAGCCATTTTTTTGTTCCCTGCTGCGCCGCGGCCATGGGTATGTCGGCGTCGCTGCTTTTCCGCAGAATAAACGGCTGTCTCGGGCTCGTGCTTTTTGTGCTGCTTGGCTCGCCGCTTTCAAATTATCTCGGCGAGATGGTCTATGAATTCAGCCGCAATGTCAGCATAAATATCTTTCCGCTTTTGCGGCTGTTTGATATCTTTCCGCCGGCGCTCAACTATCAACCGGTTTATGCGTTCGGCCAGTCTGTTTTGCCATATCGCTGGTTGACGGCGCTTTTCTGGCTGCTGCTCTCCCTTTTTGTGATAAGTTTGAAAACCGGGGAGAGAAACAGACGCTTCCGGGCGGCTCCCGCCGTTTTTGCGTCGCTCGCGCTCGCTTTTCTCGTTGTGTCGCAGCTCCCGGCTTCGAGAGTCATCGTGGGGAGCGACGACCCGAAATATTCCATGGAATATGGCGATAAAGAATACTACTACAAGGCATATGACTTTTATTCCGACGACTATGATGAGGACGGCGCGAACAAAGAGTGGGCGCATTTTGAAAAAGAGTTTGATGTGACCGATTACGACCTGGAAATAAAGGTCGGCAATAATCTGCACGTCAGGGCGGCGATAACCGTTGACAAGCCGAATCTTGAAAAGTACGATTTCACACTCTATCACGGATATAAAATAAGCTCCGTCCGGGACGGCAGCGGAAACAAGCTTCACTTTGAACAGGACGGAGATCGTTTCACCGTTTTCAATCCGGAGAAAAAGAGCCTTGACAGGATAGTGCTTAAATACAGCGGCTTTTCAACGCAATATTATTCCAATCTTCAGGGCTTGTTCCTGCCGGGATATTTCCCGTATTATCCGCACAGCGGTTCGCTGCCCGTATATAACATGGGAATGGGGGAAATATATCGCTTCGTGCTCGACAAGCCGACCCACTTCAGGGTGAAGGTGGACAGCAGCCAGACGGTATACAGCGGACTTGAGCAGACGGGAAAGAATGAGTTCGAGGGCAGCACGACAGGTGTGACGCTCGTTTCCGGTCTCTACGATTGCTACGAAAAGGACGGAGTGAAGATGGTCTATCCCTATCTTCATTTCTATTGCGGTCAGGAAAAGCAGCGCGCAAAGTTCTTCGACAATTACCGCTCGACCGAGACGCTTCCCGACAACATAAAAACAGTAATAATTATCCCGAGTATCGGAGGCAGTGTAAATTATACCGGTTACTGTCAATTTGACAATTGCCTTGTTTCAACGGAAATACTGCAAATAGACGGAGACTATAAAAGGCTGAACATTGAGCCTTGGAAGTTTGACTTGTATCAAAATTATATGAGCTACACCAAAGGCAATGAGAGCACAAGAAAATTTATGCGCGAAATCAGCAGTGAGAAAGGCTACAGCACATATGATTTCATACAGTATATAAACCGTGTCGGCGAAGAGGAGGCGCTCAAGAGAATGTCGGAGTATCTGAACGACCATAACGACAGACGAACCGCGAGCGAGTTTTACGCCGACGCAGACTGAGGAGGGAATTTTTTATGCTTTCACTTTATGCGGTGGACAAGAGCTTCGGCCGCAGCAAAATATTGAAATCGATAGATCTGCAGCTCGATAAAAAAACATACGGACTCCTCGGACCCAACGGCGCGGGCAAGACAACGCTTATGCGCTGCATAACGGGACTCTATCCGCTGAGCGCGGGAAAAATCGAATTTAACGGCAGCGATATTTCAAAGGACAAAAACTTTCAGAGCCATATAGGCTATCTGCCGCAGAAATTCGGTCTTTATAAGGAGCTGACCGCCTTTGAAATGATGGAGATGCTCGCAGACCTCAAGGGCGTCAGCCGCGAAAAAATCGGCGATGAGGCGAAAAAATATATCGAACTTGTCGGTCTTCAGGACAAGCTCGACAAAAAAGTCAAGACCCTTTCGGGCGGCATGATACGCAGGCTGGGCGTGGCTCAGGCTTTGCTCGGCGAGCCGGATATCATTATATTCGACGAGCCGACCGCGGGTCTCGATCCGGAAGAGCGCCTGCGTTTCAAGAATATTGTTTCAAAGCTCGAGGGCAAGCGCACGATAATTATCTCCACGCATATTGTCGAGGATGTTGAAAACCTCTGCGACGAGCTGGTGATAATAAACAACGGCACCGTGGCAGCGCAGGGCACATGCGCCGAAATAGAAAATGCCGCCGCAGGCAAAGTCTATGAAATCGAGGATTCAAGGCTCGGCGAGCTTTCTGAGCCGTATTTCATTCAGCGCCAGTTTGAGCGCGATTCAAAGCGGATGACTGCCGTGCTCTCGGCGCAGGCTCAGCCTGCTGCCGCGTCGGTGTCGCCGCGCGTTGAGGACGGATACATATGCATAACAAAAAACATATGAGTGCGGTTTTTATGGCTGTTCGTCTGTCGCTGAAAAATGCTGGCGCGGTGAGGTTTGTTCCGCTCGTGCTCTTCGATGTTCTCTATCCGATACTGCTCTGCTCCATGCATTTCAACGGCACCGAGCCCGATATGATCGAGGTTTATCTGCTGCAGATGTCGCAGGTGATATTTCCGTTTTTCTCCGCGTGGGATGTCATTTTTGTGCTCAGGGAGTATAACGAATCCGAGGGCAACGAGGTGCTGTTCGTCAACAAAAGGGTGAGTGCAGGAACTATTTGCACGGTTATATTCTGCGCGATGCTCATGAATGTTTCAATTATGATGGCGGCTTCGTGCCTGCTCCTGCCGGATTTCGCCTTTGAATTTGTGCGGATAATCCCCGCCTGCGTGTTCTTCTTCGGAATGTGCAGCTTTATTATCAGCATTTCAAAATCCGCGGCGATGAGCATCCTCGGCGGCGTGCTGTATCTGATAGCAAACTATATGTTCTGCATCAACAGAGAGGTGCCGATGTTCTATATGTCGTTCGGGCTTGTTTCGTCCGAACTGGTGCTTCAAAGCTGCCTGCCTCTGCTTGTTTTGGGTATCGTGCTTGCTGTGGCGGGAAATATCATAAGCAAAAAGAGAACGGTCTATAACTGACCGCAAAGTCAATTCAAAATGCCGTGTCCGGGAGCGGGTAGACCGCTTTTCGGGCGCGGCAAATTTTTTGCAATTTTTCCTTGACAGAACAGAAATATAATGCTATGCTATATACATAGAACGCCGATGTATAGAAACTCTATGCTAAAAGGAGGACTTTATATGAATATCCAAAAAGAACTGTCGAAGGGCAGCAGCTCGCTGCTCGTGCTGTCCGTCCTCGGAACAGGGGACATGTACGGCTACCAGATTATCAAAGAAATCGAACAGCGCAGCGAATTTGTGTTCTCGTTCAAGGAGGGCACGCTCTATCCGATACTCCACGGCTTCGAGCAGGAGGGACTCGTGAAGTCCTATTGGCAGGACGGCGAGCGCGGCAAAAGGCGCAAATATTATCACATCACCGACCGCGGCTTGAAAATGCTCAACAAATCGACCGAGGATTGGAACTCATATTCGACCGCTGTCGAAAAAGTTATAAGGAGCGGCTTCGCACCCTCGGCGGTCTGAGGTGGAGAAATGGACAAAAGAATAGAAAGCTACCTTGACTCGGTGATTCCCGAAAAGCTCTCGAAGAGGCGGCAGAAGCTTATTCGCGAGGAGCTGCGGGATCATATATCCGACCACATCGATTTTTATACCGAGATCGGCTACAGCGAAGATGAGAGCATCCAAAAGGCGCTGGCCGATATGGGCGACGACGGAGGTGTAACCGCAATGGTGAAAAAGGACTTCGAGAAAGTCTACGGCGAAAAAATCTGGATGCCGATTTTGGCGTTTGTGCTGACAATGCTTATGTTATTCGCGGCGATATACTGCGGCGTGTGGATACTGAGCGCGGACTCAAAGGGCAGCCCCGGCGTATTTGAAGTTATAGCGAGCTTCGCGATTATACTTGCCATGTCCTTTGCGATGGTGTTTGCATACAGAAAAGGCTTGAAGAAAACACTGCTCGCGATAGGCATACCGAATCTGCTGTTCGGAGCAACCCTGATTCCCAGCGGATATCCTCAGCCCGCGATATATGCGCTCATTTACGATGTCTGTCTTTTGCTCGAAGAAACGACTCCGCTGACTATGTATAAAGTTGTTGATACAGCCGAATATATAGTTCTCATAGCGGGAGTTGCCGTTGATATAGGCTTTGCGATAGTATCGGTTATTCTGTATAACAGGCTCAGAAAAAACGGCGTTCCGGAGAAAAGCGGCAAAAAGAAAATTATAATAACTGCGTCCGTGCTGTGCGCGGCGGCGATATGCCTGACCCTTGCGTACGGCAAATCGGAGAACTATTTTAATAAATACGAGTATGTTATGAACGGCTATAAGTTCGAGACTTCCGATGGGATATGCAAGCAGAGCGAAGCGGTGTTCGATTCGATAGAACTCGGTATGAGCTACGACGAAGCAAAGCTGAAGCTCCGCGTTCAGGGCTATATGCCGTTTGACGAATACTGCGAAACGCAGAGCAGGGGAATGCGCAAGAGATTGAAATATTCGCTGAATGAACTCAATCTTGCCGTCATCGACGAGGGTTACACGGTGTTTGTCAATCCGAATGTGTTCTATGACTACAGCGGAATCGACGGAAGAAATTACAGCAACGGTTTTGTCTATGTCAGAGCCGATTCCGACGGATGCGTCGAATCAAAAGGCGTCGGAAGCGGAACGAAGCCGGGCGACGGGAGCTATACCGCAACATTCTCGAGCGACGATAATTCGGACGGTATGACGGAGGGCATAGTCGAAAACTGCTCCGTATCTTCAAAGTTTTTCACGCTCAAAGACGGGGTTACAACAAGAAAATATGTTGTCACTCCCGGCAGACCGTACCGGATGGAGGATATGCTGTAACAAAATCAGCCCGCAGCGCCGGCGAAGCTATATAAGTCAAAAAGTCCTACCCAACATAAAACTTGGGTAGGATTTTTTTGTCGTGGGAAGTATAAAAATTTTTATTATAGTGGGGCGCGAAGGTAGAAGTCAATTATCAAAAATGTCTTGCCGCATTATTACACAGATTTTTTGACCTCTATCCTGACTCTGCCTTTTTTCGTCTGCGTGAACTCTTCTCCGAGAATCGCTCTGCCTTTGCCGCGCAGAACGATTTTGTCTTTTGGGGAGAGGCGGCGGTCGGATTTCAACACCTGCTCGTCGTTTACCGTCACCGCGCCCGAGGCTATTGCCTGCGCCGCCGCCGAGCGCGAGAGCGAGAATATCTCGCCTGCCACTGCGTCAATTCTCGGCGATGCGACGGTGATGCTCATTTCTTTTATGCTGACCTGCGGCGCGCGGACTTCGCCGAGCGGAATCAATTTCGCTTTCAGCGTCGCGCGTCCCGCACCTGTCAGGTTCTGAACAATATATTTCGCGGCGTTCGGCAGAGCGACTATGTCGCAGCCGTCGGGCTGAACGCAGATGTCGCCGACGCTCTCGCGCGTAAGACCGAGACCCATCACCGCGCCGAGGTAGTCCCTGTGACCGATATCTGAAAATTTGTCTTTCTCTATTCTCACGGCGTTCAGCGGGCATTCGTCTGAATATACTGTGAAAATTTCGTTCGGGTCGTCGCATTCTATATAGTCGGGGATGCTGAGCATGATTACACGCTCCGCGCCTTCGAAGCCGCCCCAGAATATGAATCTGCCCGCAGTCGAGCGGGCGAGAGCGGACGCCGCAGAGAGCGAAGCGGAATCGAGGAATTTCGACACCGCCGCCGGGATATTTTCTCTCTGCGCTTTTTCAATATTTTCGGATATATATGCTCTGAGTATGCTGCCTTCCATTTTTGCGCCGCCTTTTTCGCTTTCTCGGCTCATTATACCATAAAAAACGCTCGGATAGAAGCTTTCTTCGCGCCGTGTGTGGAATTCTATGGACAAATTGAACAAAGATCAAATCCACTAAAAGCGAATTAAAAAAATTGTGGGAAATAGATAAAAACAGGTGCTTTTTTACCCGATTATGAAAAAAATCCTTTATTTTACACATTTTTTAGCCCGTTATGTATTGCAATTGAGCGCGTGATTGTGTAAAATGTCTATAGCGCAGTTGTCAAAATGTCTAAAACGGCAGAAGTTGAAATCATTCAGAATAGGGGTAGATATTATGTCAAACAGGCTTTTCCAGGGTGTCATCCATCAGATGCGCGACGCTGTTGACAGAACAATCGGCGTTATTGATGAGACCGGCACCATAATCTCCTGCAGTGAGCTCGGCAAAATAGGCGAGGTTATTTCGAACGCTTCGCAGATTTTTGCAGAGGACGGCGACCGCATCGTTAACGGCTGCACTTACCGCTCGTTCGGCTCTCACATGCAGGCCGAGTATGCTGTTTTCATTGACGGCGAAGATGAGCTTGCAGGCAAATATGCGGATATCTGCTGCGTGGCGCTGAGCAACATCAAGCAGTGCTACGACGAGAAATTCGACAGGGGCAACTTCGTCAAGAACGTCATTCTTGACAACATCCTTCCCGGCGATATCGCTATCAAGGCGCGCGAACTCCGCTTCAACAGCGACGCAGTCCGCACCGTCCTTCTGATAAGAATCACCGAGCACAACGATTCCGCGGCGTTCGACGTTATCCAGAATCTGTTCCCGGACAAGACCAAGGATTTCGTTATCAACATAAACGAAAACGAGATAGCTCTCGTCAAGGAAGTCCGCAGCAATATCGAGACCAAGGATCTTGAGAAGCTCGCGCGCTCCATTTCCGATTCTCTGACAACTGACCTTTATATCCACGCATATGTCGGCATCGGCACGACCGTCACCGGCGTCAAGGAGCTTGCCCGTTCGTTCAAGGAAGCTCAGATAGCCCTCGAGGTCGGCAAAGTGTTCGACACCGAAAAGACCATAGTCAGCTACGACAATCTCGGCATCGCAAGACTTATCTATCAGCTGCCCACGACCCTGTGCGATATGTTCATGCGTGAGGTGTTCAAGCGCGGCTCGATAGACAGCCTCGATCAGGAGACTCTGTTCACCATTCAGCGTTTCTTCGAGAACAACCTCAACGTCTCCGAGACCTCCCGTAAGCTCTTTGTCCACCGCAACACTCTTGTTTACAGACTTGAGAAAATCAAGAAGCTCACCGGTCTCGACCTGCGCGAGTTCGACGACGCTATCGTCTTCAAGGTGGCTCTTATGGTCAAGAAGTATCTCGATGCGAAGCCTGTCAAATACTGATCTGCGGCGTTATTTAAGATCGGTATAAAGTCAAGCGAGGGGGATACCGCTTTATATAGGAGTGAAAACTGTGATTGAATTCAGAGATGTTTCCAAGACCTACGAGAACGGAACACATGCTCTAAACCATGTCAACATCAAGATAAACAAGGGCGAATTCGTCTTTGTCGTCGGCGCGTCCGGCGCCGGAAAAAGCACCTTCCTCAAGCTCATGATGCGTGAGGAAGTGCCCTCGCATGGAAAAGTTATAATCAAAAATCAAGATCTGAGCACCCTTACCCGCAGCGAAATACCCTATTTTCGCCGCGGGTTGGGCATAGTATTCCAGGATTTTCGCCTGATTCCCAAGATGACCGTGTTCGACAACGTGGCGTTTGCCATGCGCGTTACCGGCTCTAAGGAGAACAAGATTCAAAAGCGCGTCCCGTTCGTGCTCGACATAGTCGGGCTGACGGACAAGATGAATTGCTATCCCACCGAGCTCTCCGGCGGCGAGCAGCAGCGCGTGGCTCTTGCCCGCGCCCTTGCGAACAACGCCGATCTTATCATAGCGGACGAGCCCACTGGCAATGTTGACCCGCATATGAGCCTTGAGATAGTCGATCTGCTCATGCGCCTCAACCAGGAGGGCACGACTGTCATCATGGTCACTCATGAGCACAATCTCGTCCGTATGTATGACAAGCGCGTTATCCTGCTGGAAAACGGAACCGTTGCGGCGGACGGCAGAATGAAAAATTCCGCCCACCGCGAGCGCACGCTTGCAAAGTCAAGCAGTCTCAACCGACCGGCGGACGGCTTCGCGACGAAGTATCTCGACGACGAGGAAGAAGTTCCGGAGGAGAAACCTGCCGCAAAGGAGCCCGAAAAACTCCCGGAAAAGGCGGAGGAGATAGCCGCCGAGACCGCTGCGGACGATGTCTACAGGCAGGCTCTCGAAAGCATAAGAAAAGAACGCGAAAAAGAGACGGCGGAATACGGCGGCGCAGACGATACAACGTATTCTTCCGTCATGGCGGATTATTCGATATACCTCGAAGACGACGGAGAGGGGGACGAGAGCGATGAAAAATAACGGAAGTCTCGGCTACCTCACCCGCGAGGGAATGAGAAATCTCTATGTCAACCGCCTGATGAGCATAGCGTCGGTCTCCGTGCTGTTCAGTTGCATGGTGATGATTGGCGTTGCGTTCATGATAATGGTCAATATAAATATGTTTATCGGCAATGTCGAGGATCAGAATGTGATAATGGTCTTTGTCGATGACAGCGCGACGAAAGCGGAGGAGGACGAGCTCGGATCGAGCCTCAGAGGGCTTTCAAATGTCCGTGAATGTACTTTCGTCGGCAAGGACAGCGGCTTTGCCCAGCTCAAGGACGAGATGGGGGACAGCTCCGTGCTCTTCGACGGGCTCGACGAAAACCCTCTTCCCGACGCATATGAAGTTTCGCTCAAGGACACGGATAAGTTTGACGACACGGTCAAGCGTATTTCTGAGCTTCCGCATGTTCTGCATATCCGCGAGAACAGGCAGCTTGCAAAGCAGCTCGCGGGGCTGAGAAACACAGTCAGCTATGTGAGCGCAGGCATGATAGCGCTGCTGCTCATAGTCTCACTTTTCATCGTCTCCAACACAATAAGAATAACGATGGACAGCCGCAGGCTCGAAATAAATATCATGAAGAGCGTCGGTGCGACAAGGTGGTTTATCCGATGGCCGTTCATGATCGAGGGCATGATGCTCGGACTTATCTCCGGTGTACTCGCCCTGCTTGCTGTCTGGGGCATATATGAAATTGCGGGCAGGTCGCTCGTCAAGACTCTCTCCGGCATCGGAATGTCGGGAATCGCTCCGTTCGGCAAATATGCTCTGATACTGCTTGCCGCATTTATCGTGCTCGGCGTTCTCTCCGGCGCGCTCGGCAGTGCGGTGTCAATAACAAAATATCTCAAAGAAAAGGAGTTCGCGATAGTCGATGAAGAATAAGCGTAACACATGGCTCAGAAGAGCGGCGGCGTTTGTTCTTTGCGCGGCGCTCGTGCTGATGACCGGAATTTTCCCGACAAGGGTTCAGGCGAAGAGCCTTGAGGATCTCAAGCAGGAGTATAACGAACTCGAAAAAGAGATTGAGGCAAACAAGAAGAAGCTCGAAAGCATAAAAAATCAGCAGACCTCGAATGCGGAGAAGATGAAACTGCTCTCTTCTCAGGCTGAGGCGATAAGCAGCCAGCTCGATGTCATAAACTCCCAGCTCTCCGTTCTAAATGCGGACATTGCGGACTATGACAGAGAGATAGCGGCGCTCGATAAAAAAATTGATGAGGCTCAGTCGAAGATAGACAAGCTCGACGAACAGATCGATGCCACGCAGGAGAAGATATCAGAACGCCTGCGCGCCACATATATGGCGGGCTCGTCCTCGTGGATTGAAATCCTGCTCGAGTCGGACAGCATCTCGTCGCTTCTGCTTCGCATCCAGCTGCTCGCGAGCGTCACGGAGAACGACAACAAGCTCATCTCCCAGCTCGAAAAGCAGACCGAGGAGCTCAACGCCGCCAAGGCGGAGCTCGACGAGGACAAGAAAGCTCTCGAAGAGAAGCGCTCGTCTCTGGTCGAGAAGAAATCCGAGCTCGACACTAAAAATAAAGAACTCGCTTCAAAGCAGAACGCATATAACGCGAACTACCGTCAGATATCGGCTCTCATGACCTCGCTCGATAAGAGCAGCGCCGAATATCAGCAAGAATTGCAGCGGCAGTACAGAAAGCGCGAGGCATTTGAGCGTCAGATAGATAAAATCATCAGCGGCGGCTCGCAGAGCGGCGACGATGACGATGATTTTTACAACGACGGCGAGATGATGTGGCCGGTTCCCTATAAGAACTCCTACATCTCTGCGGGCTACGGCTACTACGACCCCGAGGGCGACGGAACATACACCATGCATTCGGCTATAGACATAGTCGTGCGCGAAAACGGCGTCAATGTCTCCTACGGCAAGAAGATAGTCGCGGCGCAGAGCGGCAAGGTGCTCGTCAGGGGCTATTCCGATGTCGGCGGCAACTATATCACCATCGACCACGGCGACGGCTACAGAACATATTACGGTCACTGCTCGAAGATAGTCGCTTCGGCGGGGCAGTATGTTGAAAAAGGCGAGGTCATCGCCTATATGGGCAACACCGGATATGTTACCGGACCGCATGTCCATTTCCAGGTCATGCAGGTCAAGAACGGTGTCGTCACAAGGCTCAATCCTCTCAATTTTGTCACGCCTCCGAATTGATCTCAGGCAGGAAGGAACGTGAAAGCAAATGAACAAGAAAATTTCGCTCGGACTTGCGATTGCGCTCATTATTCTGAGCGCGACTGCTACCTTCGCAATAACGATGTCGGTCTCACAGCGTATGTACAACAAGCTGATAACCGACCTTCCCAAGCGCGCGCAGATGTATGACGCGGTCGAGGAGGTCGACAAGATCGTCCGCTCGAAGTATTATGGCGATATAGACGAGGCTCTGCTCGACTCGAACCTCGAAAACGGCTATATCAACGGACTCGGCGACAAGTACAGCCGCTATATGAATGCGGACGCCTACAAGCTCTATTCCTCGAAGCTTGAGGGACGCAGCGCAGGCATCGGCGTTGAGGTCGAGACCGATCCCGAGAGCGGTTATCTGCTCATAACGGAAGTCTATCCCAACTCCCCGGCGCAGACCGAGGGGCTTCAGAAGGGCGATAAGATAGTCGCCATAGGTGATGATACGGTCACTGCCGAAAACAGCAGCGAAATGGCGGGCAGACTCAGCGGCATAAAGCTGACCTCCGTCAGCCTCACCTACAGGCGCGACGATGTCGACAAATCCGTCAATGTCGTCCTCGGTTACACGAACCAGACCGTCAGCTATGAGCTTATCGGCACGGTCGGATATATAAAGATATCCGCGTTCTACAAGAACACATTGAACCAGCTCGAAAAGGCAGTCGACCAGCTCAAGAAAGAGGGCGCGAAGAGCCTCGTCTTCGATGTGCGCTCGACCTATGACGGAACTATAGAATACACCTGCCGCGTTATAGATTATCTTGTCCCGACGGCGACCGAGGGCAACAAGGCGCTCGCAACGCTCGTTGACAAAAACGGCAACAACGTCAAGACCTACAGCTCCGACGCCAAGGATATAACAATGCCCATGGCGGTGCTCATAAACTCCGACACCGCGGGCTACGGTGAGCTGTTCGCCTGCGACCTCAAGGATTTCGGCAAGGCGTTCCTTATCGGCGAAAAGACAGCCGGCAGAGCCGATGTTCAGGAGACTTTCGAGCTCAGCGACGGCGGCGCAGTCGTGCTGACCACCTCGAAGATGCTGCCCTATATCAGCGAGAGTTTCGACGGAAAGGGCCTGACTCCGGACACCGAAATCATCCTCGCGGATTCGCTCAGAGAGAATCTCAGCACGCTCGAAAAAGAGAGAGACACCCAGCTTCAGGCTGCTATCTCCATGCTCGCGGGCAACTCCGAAGAGGGCTGAGACCGAAAATAAGAAATGCAATCTCCCTGCTTTTTGAAAGCGGGGAGATTTTGTTTTGAAAGGTAAAATAATGATGCCGATATGTCAAAATATCCGCACCGGATTTTCGGCAGTATTATGTCCTTTTGGGCTTTATGATACAATATTTTGGGCAGATTAACGAAACTTTTCCTGTATCTGTAAAATTTTATCAAATTGCTTGCATATGAGGACAAAAACGGCTAAAATATATGAGGTATATAACCAATAACCAATTATACTAACAACGGAGGAATTCAAATGTCAGTTAAAGTTGCTATTAACGGCTTTGGCCGTATCGGTCGTCTTGCATTCCGTCAGATGTTCGGCGCAGAGGGCTACGAGGTTGTTGCTATCAACGATCTTACCAGCCCCGAGATGCTTGCAAACCTTCTCAAGTACGATACCGCTCAGGGCGGCTATTGCGGAAGAATAGGCGAGAATCTTCACACCGTAGACTTCAAGGCTGCTGAGTATGAAGAGGACGGCAAGACTGTCAAGGTTCCCGGCGCTATCATAGTTGACGGCAAGGAGATCACCATCTATGCTATGCCCAACGCGAAGGATCTTCCCTGGGGCGAGCTTGACGTTGATGTTGTTCTTGAGTGCACCGGCTTCTACTGCTCCAAGGCTAAGAGCCAGGCTCACATCGATGCAGGTGCTAAGAAGGTCGTTATCTCTGCTCCCGCAGGCAATGACCTCAAGACCATCGTCTTCAGCGTCAACGAGGACACCCTCACTGCCGACGACACCATCATCAGTGCAGCTTCCTGCACCACCAACTGCCTTGCTCCCATGGCTAAGGCTCTTAACGATTACGCTCCCATCCAGAGCGGTATCATGTCCACCATCCACGCTTACACCGGCGATCAGATGATCCTCGACGGTCCCCACAGAAAGGGCGACAAGAGACGTGCCCGTGCAGGCGCTGCCAACATCGTTCCCAACTCGACCGGCGCTGCTAAGGCTATCGGCCTTGTTATCCCCGAGCTCAACGGCAAGCTTATCGGCTCCGCTCAGAGAGTTCCCGTGCCGACCGGCTCCACCACCATCCTTACCGCTGTTGTCAAGGGCAGCGATGTGACCAAGGAAGGCATCAACGCCGCTATGAAGGCTGCTGCTTCCGCTTCCTTCGGCTACAATGAGGATCCGATCGTTTCCTCCGATGTTATCGGCATGAGATTCGGCTCTCTCTTCGATGCAACTCAGACCATGGTTGCTAAGATCGCTGACGATCTGTATGAGGTTCAGGTTGTTTCGTGGTACGACAACGAGAACTCCTACACCAGCCAGATGGTCAGAACCATCAAGTATTTCGCAGAGCTCAGCAAGTAATCAGCTAAGTTCAGTGCCCCGCACGAAAGTGCGGGGCATTTTTTATATTGTTATCTTCGGCGAATTCTTGACGAGGGCTCCCCTGCAGGGGAGCTGGCTCGGCGAAGCCGAGACTGAGGGGTTGGTTTCGCTTCGCTCAAGGTCATGCGGTAGGGGCGGATATCATCCGCCCGCGAACTCTGCACAATTTTATTGGCGCGCAGCTTGTATGGTGCGGCGACTCGACGCACCGCAGCCGCGATAGCGGCACGAAAAACTTATCAAAAGCAACTTTAAAACCGATTTTTATAATAATAGAGAATTTTATTTCGGCTCCCCTGCAGGGG
>JBNMIN010000058.1:0-13751 GCA_050873305.1 Oscillospiraceae bacterium | reverse complement strand
CAATGCGAGGAATACGCCAACCGTAAGTCGGAACGACAAAAACAAGCCTACCGTCAGCGCTTATCTCAGATGTATCCCACGCTTTAATTCTTTCGTTCATATTCAGCAGCTCATCGCCGAGTGAATCGGCAATCTTGCGTGCAATATATCTGCTGTTGCCTGTTCCAGTAAAAAACAAAATCATATTATCATCTCCAAGCTAAATATCTTTTCAAATTATATCAAATATAGTTCAACCGATGCAACATATATTTTGTTAACAAATTTCAAATATCATCTCTTATCATCTCTCGAAACTTGTTTTGAAATTTATTAACTTTGTATGAACATTTATATAAATCTATTGACAAGTTTTTAGAATGGGTATATTATAGGAACAGAAAACAAAAGGAGTTGATACTCTTGAAGAAAACATTATACAGTTTGATGCTCAGCGACGAAGTCGTCCGCGAAGCGGATAGGCTCGCGCACCAAAAGGGCACCAACCGATCGAATTTAATAAATCAGATACTTGCCGAGTATTTCGGCATGGTTACGCCGCAGAGGCGCATAAACGATGTATTCCAGGCTATCGAAGAAGCGGTTGCCTCATACGGGCAGCTCGTGCCTTTCTTTACTCCGAACGACCTTACAATGTCGCTCAAGAGCAGTCTGGAATATAAATACCGCCCCACCGTCAAATATGAAGTGGAGCTGTATGAAAACGGGCAGGATTCCATCGGCGAGCTTTCGGTGATATTCCGCACGCAGAGCGCCGCGCTTATCTCCGACATGACCGACTTCTTCCGCCTGTGGCACAGCATAGAGCAAAAATATCTCCCCCACTACGGAGTGGAGAATGTTGACTATGCCCTCTATTATAACAAGTTTTGCCGCAGTATAGTCGTGCCGAAGAAGAACTCCTCGACCGAGGAGCTCGCACAGGCTATATCCGGATATATAGAACTGTTTGACAAACTTATGAAAGGCTTCCTTGCCGGCAGATATTCTCCGGCAGATATCGAGCACTGCTACGCCGAATACATCGCGCGGCAGTCAATAATAATATAACTCAAAACTCAGACTAAGCAGGTGATTTTATGAACACTCAGAACTATACTCAGAAGACCGTTGAGGCAATACAGAACGCGCAGAACATAGCAAGAGAGAACGACAACCAGTCGCTCGTCCCCGAGCATCTGCTCTACTCTCTGCTCGATCAGGACGGCGGACTCATCCCCTCCCTGTTCGGCAAGATGGGCGTTGACTGCAACACCGTTCTCGGCGAGCTTGATTCTTATATTGCCACTCTCCCCAAGGTTTCCGGCGGCGAGATGTATCTTTCTTCGGAGACCGACCGCGTTATCCGCACCGCCGAAAAGACGGCAAAGAGCATGAACGACGAATATGTTTCGGTCGAGCATCTTATGCTCGGCATATTCACGAACATGACTCCTGAGATAAGAAAAATATTCAATGCCCACGGCATAACCAAGAACGCTTTTATCGACGAGCTTTCAAAGGTCAAGACAAGCCCGATAACCAGCGACAACCCCGAAGATACTTACGACGCGCTTTCGAAGTACGGCACCGATCTTGTCAAGCGCGCACGCGAAAACGAGCTTGATCCCGTTATCGGTCGTGACACTGAGATAAGAAATGTAATTCGTATTCTTTCGAGAAAAACCAAGAACAACCCCGTGCTTATCGGTGAGCCCGGCGTCGGCAAGACCGCTATCGCCGAGGGTCTCGCACAGAGAATAGTACGCGGCGATGTGCCGGAGGGGCTTAAAGACAAAACTGTTTTCAGCCTTGATATGGGTTCGCTTATCGCCGGAGCAAAATACCGCGGCGAGTTTGAAGAGAGACTCAAGGCTGTGCTCGAAGAGATAAAGAAATCCGAGGGCAGGATACTGCTCTTCATCGATGAGCTGCACACAATAGTCGGCGCAGGCAAGACCGAGGGCAGCATGGACGCAGGCAACCTTTTGAAGCCCATGCTTGCAAGAGGCGAGCTGCACTGCATCGGCGCAACCACACTCGACGAATACCGCAAATATATTGAAAAGGACGCCGCGCTTGAGCGTCGTTTCCAGCCCGTTATGGTAAACGAGCCTACCGTCGAAGACACAATTTCGATACTCAGAGGACTCAAAGAGCGCTACGAGGTTTATCACGGCGTTCGTATACACGACAGCGCGCTTGTCGCCGCCGCTACCCTTTCGGACAGATATATTACCGACCGTTTCCTGCCCGACAAGGCAATCGACCTTGTCGATGAGGCGTGCGCTTCCATCCGCACCGAGATCGACTCCATGCCCTCGGAGCTCGACGATGTGCGCCGCAAGATAATGCAGCTTGAAATCGAAGAGATGGCTCTGAAGAAAGAGACAGATAAACTCTCCAAGGAGCGCCTTGAGAAACTCGGCGCCGAGCTTGCCGAATACAAAGACAAGTTCAACGAGATGAAGTCGCGCTGGGAGGCTGAAAAGCAGAGCGTTGACGAAGTCAAGAAGCTCAAGTCGGAAATCGAGCAGACTCACGCAGATATTGAGCAGGCTCAGCTTCACTACGAATACGAAAAAGCGGCAAAGCTCAAATATTACGATCTGCCCTCTCTTGAAAAGCGTCTCGCAGAAGCCGAAAAGAAGAGCGAGCAGCGCACCGAAAATACCCTTGTCCACGACACCGTGACCGAGGAAGAGATAGCGACCATAGTCGCAAAATGGACCGGCATACCCGTTGCAAAGCTCATGGAGGGCGAGCGCGAGAAGCTGCTCCACCTCGATGATGTTATCCATCAGCGCGTTGTCGGTCAGGACGAGGCGGTTCAGAAAGTCACAGAGGCTATCCTCCGCTCCCGTGCAGGCATTTCCGACCCCAACAAGCCTATCGGCAGTTTCCTGTTCTTGGGTCCCACCGGTGTCGGCAAGACGGAGCTTGCAAAGGCTCTTGCCGATTGCCTGTTTGATGACGAGCACAACATGGTTCGTATCGATATGACCGAATACATGGAGAAATACTCCGTCTCCCGTCTTATCGGAGCGCCGCCCGGATATGTCGGATACGATGAGGGCGGTCAGCTGACCGAGGCGGTACGCCGCAAGCCCTACTCCGTTGTACTGTTCGACGAGATTGAAAAGGCACATCCGGATGTGTTCAACATCCTGCTCCAGGTGCTCGATGACGGCCGTATAACCGACAGTCAGGGACGCACCGTGGACTTCAAGAACACGATAATCATCCTTACATCAAACCTCGGCAGCCAGTATCTGCTCGACGGCATCGACGAGAACGGCAACATCTCCGAAGAGGCGCGCGAGGGCGTCATGAACGAATTGCGCCGCAGCTTCCGTCCCGAGTTCCTCAACCGTCTTGACGAGACGATATTCTTCCGCCCGCTGACTAAAGACAACCTCAAGGGCATCATTGACATCATGCTCGACTCCCTCAAGAAGCGTCTTGCGGACAAGAGCCTCGGACTCGATGTTACCGACGCCGCCAAGGAGCTCATCATCGACCGCGGATTCGATCCCGTTTACGGCGCAAGACCGCTTCGCAGATATCTGCAGAGCAGCCTCGAGACTCTCGTCGCGAGAAAGATTCTCTCCGGCGACCTTGACGCGGATTCGACCATAACCGTTGATGTTGAAAACGGCGAGCTCGTCTGCAAATAATAAAAATATAATCGCCCGACTGCATAGCGCAAAAGCTGTGCAGCCGGGCAGTTTTTTATATTAAAATGCCGCTTAACTAAAATATACCTGTATGTTACACTGCAATTGATATAAAAAGAACCGAAAGGGGTCCTGATATGAAATTTTTCAAAAAGGTCGGAAGCGCGATAAATTCCCGCGCTTTCGCCTACATGAGCTTTGTGCTCAGCGTCTGTGCCGCAGTATTTTTGAGCAGCGCGACATGGACACACGGCTGGATAGCAGATCTCTATCCGCTCGGGGACAAATTTGTTCCCACTCTTCTCGGCATAATATGCGCGTACGCGGCAGTCAATCTTATTTATCTGCTCATCTGTGCGTTTGCCGGAGATAAAAAAGACAGTCTCAAGGGCATAAAAGCCATAAATGTTATACATACGATATTTGCCCTGCTCGGCATCGTGACATTTATTTATACTTTTGTGCTTGTCTTTGGGCTCGACAGCGGGATATCGGCGGACGCCTTTTCAAAAGGGCTCAACGCGATATACAATAAGCTTCTTTATCTTGCACTCGCCGCGGGCTTCGGCCTCGCTCCCGTCTTCTGCAGCAGCGGCAAAAAAGCTCTTGCTGCGCTTGTGTCCGGCGTGCTTATCTGCGCCGTTATAATTTCAATGACTATGATTACAAATATTACAGACAATTCTTCTCAGAAAAACAGCTTTGTTCAGGCTCAATTCACCTCTTCAAATGCAGCAAGCGGCGCGCAGATAGTTTTTGAGACGCTGAAAAAAGATGAAAAGGCCGACGCCGCAAATATGCTCGATGACAGCGGCAAATGCTAGACAGCTCAGTGCCCGGACGGCTCCCCTGCCGAGGGCGTTGACAACACCACGAGCAGCTATGCCGAGATAAAGCTCGCCGCCGAAAGCACGATAAACACCGCGCTGATTGAAGAAATCGGCAATCAGGTGCAGTATTTCAGGATTCAGGCTTTTGTTGACGGCGAATGGAAAACAGTGTATCAAAGCGAAAAGATACAGGATATGCGCCTGTGCAGCTTTGACGCAGTGACCACAGACCGTGTAAGGCTCTCAATAGACAAATTCCGCGACGACGCCGTGCCGGCAAACATAAAATCGCTCAAGCTTTACAATGAGCCCAAGCGCAATGCAGAGGGATTTGAAGTATCGGCTTATCAGCGGCTCGACGGAGATGTTCCGACGGAGATACTCGCCAAGGGCGACGAATATGTCAGAAACTATGCGAAGTTCTATGATGTGTACAGCACCGTTATCGTCTTTGCCGCCGTTCACTGGGATGAAAACGGCAACATGAACTTCGGCGAGATGGGCGAAGAGAAGTTCGCACAGGAACTGACCGCGCTCAAAGAAATAATCGCCAAGCGTCAGAATCAGAGCCACCGCGTGAAGCTCATAGTAACCGCACTTGCCGACGGCGCATGGGGCAACGGTCACAACGGAGTCAATGTCTATATGGCATCCCATTGGGAAAAGGTCGCAGATCAGATAACCGCACTCGTGAAAAAATATGACTTTGACGGCGTGGATATTGACTGGGAATATCCCGCAAGCGCGGATGACTGGAAAGTATACGACAGCTTCATTCAGAAGCTCCACCGCGACCTGAAAGCATATAAAGAGGACTCGATAATATCAAGCGCGCTTTCTTCCGGTACGCTCGGGCTTTCAAAGGAAACTTTTGACTGCCTCGACCAGGTTCAGTTCATGGCATATGACGGAAACGACGAGGACGGATATCAGAGTTCCCTCCAGCAGGCCGAAGAGGGACTGCGCGACTTCGAGAAAAACGGCGCGGATATCAGCAAGATAAACATCGGAATCGCCGTTTACGGCAGACCGATAAGCGGTGCACCTTACTGGGCGTCGTGGCGCACGCTCGAAAGCGCGAACTACTGGGACAGCAAGTATTACAATGTCCCCGATGCAGGTCAGATATATGACGGCACATTCTGCTCCCCTGCTCTCGCAGGCGACAAAACAGCATATGCCCTGCTCAGCGGAGCGGGCGGAGTTATGGTCTTCCGAGTGGGCTGCGACAAGCTTATGGATGACCCGAACTCCGTCACCGGCGGCATTGAGGACACGCTCAACAGGTATGTAACAGATTGGTAAAGCCGAAAGCAGGCGGGATAAATTCTCGCCTGCTTTTTATATACGCAAAAAGCAGAGGACTGCCGCCGCTTTCACGGTGACAGTCCAACTGCTAAGAGATATGAGAACAGAGGTATTCAAAATTAACAATATCGTTCAGGCGAGGCTGAAATCGAATTTCATCGCAAGAGTCTCGAAGAGCTTTTGCATCACGCCGTCTGCGATACTGCGGATATCAAGCGAATCGACATAGTCAACAACCTGATTCTGCTTATCTTTCGGGATATCGAATGAGTTGAGAGTCATTCTGAGAAGCTTTTCGAGCTTTCTCTCGAGCGTAAAATACTTATCGCACGGGCGGGCCATATAGGCGCGCATTATACCGGCATTGCCGATATCCGACTCATAGAAATCGCTCTCCGAATATTGCGGCATTATGCCGCCGAATAATTTATAAAGCTCGGAAGATGTCTTTTGGCATATGTATTCGTTTATTTTCGGCTGCGTATAGGCTTCAACATATATCTGCCTGAGATTTTCATTCAGCTCCGCAAGAGTCATCTGAACCGCCAGCTCGACAGAATACATGAGCACAGGATCGCCGTTTCCGTCAACAATACTTTCGGCGGTGCTGAACTGATTGTCAAACATGACATTGACAAGCTCGGTGAGCACTCCGTCCTTGGTGCGGAAAATATTCTGAAATGTTCCCGCAGAGACTCCCGCTTCTCTGATTATATCAAGCATGGTGGTCTCTTTATAGCCCTTTTCTATGAACATTTTCACGCAGGCGGACAGTATTCTGTTTTTCGCTTCGATAACACTGCTTCTCTTTGCCAAATATTTGCGCTCCCAACGCTTTCTTGAGTTGCAACCCAATTATAACACAAAACATTATCGATACAAGTCGTTTGGAGCAAAAAGGACGAAAAAGCCGGAGTTTATTCACTCCGGCTTTTGATTATTATACTATGCCCTCAAGGAAGTTCGTCTCTTTGACATTGCCGTCTTTTGAAATGCGGAATGTCTTTATCTCATTGTGACCGAACTCGGCTTCAAAATCGGCATTGAACGATTCGCAGATAATATGCGCTTTCGTGTCCTCGCCGCGGGTCTCATAGAAACGAATGATGCAGTCGCCGCTGCCGTCCTCGCAGAACTTGAAAGCTGTCATTATTATATTATCCTTGTCAACCGACAGATAGCTCTTTCTCTGCGGCAGAGTGCCCTTGTGGAAGCTTTCCGGCACAGCCATGGGACGGATATTAAACTTTGCCGCCTCATTCATGATGCCGCTCTTCTCGGCTTCGCCGTCGCAGACGAAAATGCCGTATTCAAATCTCTGCATTCCCTCGTCGGTGAAATTGAAGTTTGCCGCCGGGCGATCCGAATAGTGATCGGCAAAGATAACATTCCTAATAACCGTAAGGCGCAGGTCATTGTCGGGGCAATCATATGAATACTTCGAGTCGTTAACCACAGCGAGCGTTCTTCTGCCGCCGTCATCAAAGCTTATCGCGCCCCAGCGTCCCGCAGGCTCTTCCTCGCCGTTTGTCGGGCGTTTGATATATGCGCCTGGTATCTCATAAGTATTTATCCTGTTTTCTCCGCCGACCGGGAAGCTCATCTTGAGCAGCGTGAAATCTTCCGTCCAGAGCGCTTTGCATTTTGAGCGGAGAACTTTCTGTCCGCTTGCAAGAATGAAGTCCTGAACAAGATACGATCCGCCGAAGCTGTGGCGCGTTCTTATAACGGCTCTCGCGTTGCCGTTCTCAATAAGTTCAATTTTCTCGAGTTTCATGATGCCTTTGATATCATGGAATCTGAACACCATGTGCGCCCATGTGTCGGTCTCGTGGTCATCTATAACAGTCGGCACTGCGATGGGTTTATTTGCAGATGCGTAGTCATATCCGCTTATTTTATCGACAAGCGAGGTTATGAAGCCGGTGTGCTCGTCAAACCTGACTTTGATATACTCGTTCTCCATCGAGAAGCCGGAAGCGGAAACATCCGTATTGATATGTATCTCCGGCAGGTCGCGGTTTTCATCCCAGCAGGATTTGAGCCAATAGACGGCATAGCCCATTGCGGGGACATCGGCAATGAACACCGTGTCAAGATGGGAGTCATTGGAGCGCGAGGAGCGGACATTGCTGAAAATTACATCGTTTCCCGCATCATCGGTCACCTGCTTTGACGGGTGATATGTTCTGACCGGTGCTTTGACCGGGAAAGAGAGCGGGTTAAACACGACAACGGGACGCGGGAACTTGCCGCAGGAGTGACCTCTGACCTCACAGACGGGGTCGGAAATGCCGTCAATCCAAGTATCTATTCTGCGTGCAATGCGCAGGAACGCCTCATTCTGTATTCTGTCGGATATCGTCAGCGCGTGACCCATAGAGGCATTTACATCGTCATATGCCTCCATTATCGAGCAGCCGCAGAGTATATCGTGGAACTGATTGAAGCAGACATCAAGCCATGCCTCTTTGAAATCTTCGGTTCTGTCGCACATGCCGGCAGTCTTCGATGCGACAGTCGCGAAAGCCTCTGAAAAATAGAGCGAATTTTCGAGCTTTCTGTTGAGCTGCTTTACAAGGCTCGTTGCGGAATAACAGCCGCTCGCGTGGTGCTGAAGATCGTCCTTCCAGACCGGCAGCTCGACTTTTTCAAGGCAATGCGCCTCAAAGAAAGCATCGGGCGAAGAGAAGACCATATCATGATATCCGTCTCTTTTGAGCTGGGTCTGAATATATTCGATCAATCCCCTAGTCGGGCCGCCGCCATGGTTGCCGACGCCGTAGAAGATCATCATGCCGTGTCCTTCTTCGTTTATCAGCTTTTCCGCGAGGTCGCGCGACCTATTGATAGCCTCAGCGTTGCCCGAACCGTATCCGCTCGCATCAGGGATATGGAAAGTCGGTATCTGAGTGCCGTCAAGGCTCTCCCACACAAACATATTGGGTATCTCGGCATTTTCATGAGCACCGGGGCGCATCATGACATACGCGGTCATACCGCCGTTTTTTATAATCTGAGGAAGCATTCCGCTGTGGCCGAAAGAATCCACGTTGTATGCGGTTTTGCATATCCTGCCGAATTTTTCGTTGTAATAGAGCTGAGAATAGAGCGCCTGACGGGCAAAGCTCTCCGCCGACGGCATATTGCAGTCCGGCTGAACCCACCAGCCGTTGACGGGCACCCAGCGCCCCTCTTTGACTCTCGCCCTTATCTCCTCGAACATATCGGGATCGATTTCCTCGATCCACTTATAGTACGCCGCAGACGAACAGGTGAACACAAAATCGGGATATTCGTTGAGCCTGTCGAGCGCGCTGCGGAAAGTCTGAAGCACTTCCCCGCACCCCTCCTGCCAACGCCAGAGCCAGATAGGATCAAGGTGCGCGTTGCCTATGAGATGAACTTTCGGTTCATTTGACATATATCTTCCTCCTCGAAGAAATTGTTTTTTAAATACGGTCTTAGCCGTTTATTCTGTCTATAAGCGGGCGGGCTGCAATATCGGGCTTGTATTTTTCCGATTCTTTGAGCGCAGAAAGGCGCATTGAATTCCACTTTTCCGGAGCAGCCGCAATATTTATAAGCTCCTCGTCAAGCCTTTCGGCATTGCAGTTTTTTATTATGACTCCTGTCTTGCCTGGCACGACAAACTCGGGATTATATTTCCAGTCGCTCGCTATCACCGGCACTCCGGCTGACATGGCGTCGATAAGCGTTCCGGCAAAGCCCTCGCCTTTATAATAGGTCGGGAACAGCAGCGCAAAATAAGACTTCAGTGTTTCGACGCTCTTATTCGCATCAATCGCTCCGCCGTAGCTTATATATTCCGGGAATGACTTTTCGAGTTCCGAGAATCTTTCTTCATATCCGGCATCAACCTGCCCGAAAATGTCGAGCGTGTATACTGTTCTTCCAAAATGAGCGTTGACGCTCTTAACCGCATCTATCGCGTCTTCTATCCCCTTTTCTTTCATCACGCGCGAAAAAGTACAGAGCTTATACGATTCATGTTCCGGATATTCTATATCTTCCTCCGCCAGCGACTCAAGCTCTTTGAAATTGTACATAACAACCGCATTCTCAAAGCCTCGCCTCTGCAGAGCGGATTTCATCATATCCGATTCAACATAGATTACGTCAAATTTTTTAAGATATCCGACAAGCCATTTATGCTCATCCAAAAAAGAATCGAGCCATCCGCCGATGACCACATAGTGTATCCTGCGGTGATAAAGTTTGTTATAGAACAAAAACAGCGGCGCAAAAACGCGCAGCCCCCTGTTTGCGGGCATCATTATTATATTTTCACAGCCTTTGAACAGCTTCAAGACATCGATTGCCATTCGCGGCATGGCTTTTATCCCGCCGCAGCTGTCAGCAACAGCCACCTGAGCATCGCCTAAACACTTTTTCAGCTCCTCGGTCACAACTTTTGTCTTGACCGTCTGACCGTTGAGCAAACTGCGTCCAAATCCGAAGTGGCCGCAAACACCCGCTTTTTTCATTGTTACGCCATATCCTTTCGCCGTCAGGCAAAAGCCTGCGAGTTTTCCGAAAATATAAGTAAATGATAACAGAAATGCCGCATTTGCGCAACACTTTTTAGACTTAATCGCCAACGGCGCAGACAAAAAATAACAGCCCCGAAGCGATTAAGCCTCAGGGCTGTCAATTAACTCTTTGCCGCGATTCTGCCACAGCAAGTGTTAGAAGGAGTGTTAGAAAATATGTGCTTTCTAATCGTACACAAAAAATAAAAAGCCCCGAAACTGTTGAGTTTCAAGGCTTTTCATTTGGTGGAGATAAGCGGGATCGAACCGCTGACCTCTTGAATGCCATTCAAGCGCTCTCCCAGCTGAGCTATACCCCCAAATATTAAGTTCGTTCGGAACGCTATCTATTATATCAAAAGAAGCGGATTTGTCAATAGTTTTTTCAAAAAAACTCGTGCAATACGCATTACAAAAAATCGGACTGCGGTAAATATCTGCCGCAGTCCTGTTTTTTGATTTATTTGTCCTCGTAATCAAGAACTTCTCTTGCGATATATATCGGTCTGTGCTTCGTTTCGATATATGTTCTGGCAAGATACTCGCCGACCATGCCGGTGCAGAAAAGCTGGAGACCGCCAAGCAGGAGTATAAGCACAACGGTTGTGGCGTAACCCGGAACCTTGATTCCGAACGCCAGCTTCTGGATTATAACTACTATCATATAGATAATAGACGCGGCAGAAGATGTCAAACCAATATAGGTTGCAATTTTGAGCGGTGTAGTAGTAAAAGCGATAATGCCGTCCATTGCATATTTGAAGAGCTTCGCAAAATTCCACTTGGAAGTGCCGTTTGCGCGGTCTTCAACGATATAGGGCATATAATATGTGTTGAATCCGACCCACGAGAAAATACCCTTGGAGAAGCGGTGATATTCGCTCATGCTGAGCACGGCATCAACAACACGGCGTCTGAGAAGTCTGAAGTCGCTTGCGCCGCTCTTGAACTCGATCTCCGAAGTTTTGTTAATAATCTTATAGAAACAGTTCTTGAACGCTGAGAGAACTTTTGATTCGCGTCTGTCCTCCTGATAGCATGCTACAGCGTCATAGTTTGGATCCTTGTCGAGTATCGCCATCATATCGAGTACAAGCTCGGGGCGCTGCTGCATATCCGCATCGATAAGGCAGACCATTTCTCCCCTGCTCTCCTTGAGTCCGGCATATATAGCCGACTCTTTGCCGAAGTTGCGCGAAAATCCGACAACTTTCACATTTTCATCGGCTATCTCATAGATATGACGGAGCTTGTCCATTGTTTGATCACGGCTGCCGTCATTGACAAATATGAGTTCGTAATCAAAGCCCTTGTCTTTGAAAACTTCGGTTGCGGTGTTGTAAAATAATTCAACATTGTCCTGCTCGTTGTAGCAAGGAATTACCAAAGACAGTTTCATCTTTTTCCTCTCTTTCGGTGTCCGGAAATTATATCTTAACCTGATGAATTATAACATACTTTTCGTCAGAAAACAACATCAATTATATATTTCCTTTTCGATATCTTTTTCAAGTTCCTTTATCATATCGATAAAATAGCTGTCGAACTTGCCGTTTTTAATTATGTTTTCAAGCTTCAGCCATTCACTGTTAGCTTTGAAAAGTTTTTTATCGGTCTGCTGGAATTTATAATAGTTCTGCAGTTCCTTTTCCGACAGCCTTGTTACCGTTATCTGATCATATATCTCAGGATGCCCGTCAACTTCGGCTCTGACTGTACATTTTTTAAACCCGCTGTCAAACTCAAGCTTGTTTCCGTTGAGCTTAACGCCGCTTCCGTTTACTATTTTTAATGTGCAGCTCATCCGCGAATCGGACGATGATATTCCGAGAATGAGTTCCGATGTATCCGGCTCGACGAAATAATTATACATATAATCATCGGTATCGGCATTTTTAATTTTTACAAACGAGAAGCCGAGGTCATAATCAGTCTTTTCAAACGCCTCAATCTCGCAAAGCCCGGCAGTATCACCTTCAAATGATGTCACTTTGAAAGTGAACGATGTTATCCCCTCTTTTGGCGCAAATTCAACGCGAGTCTCGCTTCCGTTTGCGTTAAGGCTCGGGACCTCTACGCTGCTGCCGTCGCTGAATGTTATTATTCCGCCGAGTATATTTTTGTCGAGATTATAGTCGTCATAGAGTGATATACATGAAATCTTTTTCGGGCTTCTGAATTTGACTGTTACACTCTTTTCATTATCATCCTTTTTAAAAGACGAAACGCATCCGTTGAATTTTGTCTTTTTGGGCAGTGTCCTGTCGGTTGAAACAAGCTTAAAATCATTGAGGAGCTTGGCGTTGCCGGACGACACCGTAATATCCGCATCGTATGTCAGACTGTCTGTACGCCGATTCCAGTACACCATATCGCCGTTTATTATTCTGTCGGCAAGAGTATAAGCAAACTGCGTAAGATGCTTACTTAGCGCTTTATAATCAGGACATTTCAGAATAGAATGGCTGACTGCACCGGAATAAACGGGCAATCTGATTCTGTCACTCCAGTTATACTGCGGAACATCGGTCTCATATGTCGGGTCATTGAGTCTGTCCTTTACAGGTTTATGGACGCTCTTGATATTGAGCTGATAGAAGTCCGGGTTTGCCCTCCATGCGGACGAATATCCGAAGCACTTGAGAACCACCGGCTTATAATCCTGTTTTTCACGCAGGATATTGCCCATGACCTCCTCAAAGCACATACTGACGCCTCTATGATCCCTATGGTCGTCAAAATCGATTGCAATTATATAATCGGGACAATAATCAAGAATAGCATCCTTTATATCACTGAGCACATTCTGACGCGTATATTGGGCATGAGTGCCATATTTGCTGAAATGATAATCAACAAAATGTTTTCCGGAATTAGTGTGATCCAATCCGCTGCTGAATGATTTTTCAAGCTTTCCGCTCTTGTTTATAAAAATAGTTCCGCCATCCGGATATCCGAGGAAAATAATTTTGTCCTTCGGTATACCGAGCGTTTTCAATGAATCACGCGCTTCGTCCTGACGCTGACGGGCGGTAAAAAACTTGTCTCCGTTCGTGACAAATACAACGCGGGTATCGGCGCCGTTCTTATATATTTCGGGCAGCACCTGACCGGCTATAAGCAAATCATCATCCTCCTGAGGGACAAGAACCATCACTTTTTTGCCTTTGAACTGTTCGGAATATATGCTGTTTTCAACGCCCTTGCTGTTGTCGAGTTTGCTCAGCTGCGCACGGTATGTCAAGAAGAACACAAGCACTGCCGCAATTGCCGCCGCAGCAAGCGCAAGAAGCACCGCACCGATTATCCGAAATATTCTCTTTGATATTTTCTTAGTTTGTGTTTTCATAGCTCTCGCTTTCCGAATTTCTATAAATTGAATTAGCCGCCGAAATATCAATAAT
>JBNMIN010000057.1:0-13841 GCA_050873305.1 Oscillospiraceae bacterium | reverse complement strand
ACAGAAACGACTCGACGGACAGCCGCATGCGCGTTGTCGGATTTATTGACGAGAAATATATCATGGGCAAGGTCGTCGGCAGGATCATGCCGCTCGGTCAGTGGGATGTCTACTATAATTTCAATCCGGATTCGGACAAATAACCTGTCCGCGCTATAATATGCAATCAAGACGCAGCTTCGGCTGCGTTTTTTGCTTGTAAAGACAAAGTTTTTTTGCTATACTCATCTCGGGGAAAACGAAAGGCGGAGTATCTTTGAACGGAAAAATTGCTGTTGTCGGCGCGAATCAGCAGGCGCTCGTCTTTGCGGCTCTTGCGGCGAAAGCGGGCTTCGAGGTGACTGTTATCGAGCAGAAGCCGAAAAATGAAGTTGCCTACGGCTGGACGGACGACATGGAAGCGGCGGCGCTCGCTGATGCGGGACTCCCCAAGCCGCCCGAGGATTGCTATGTCGATTCCTGCACGCCTGTGTTTGTCGCGCCCAATTCGTCGAAGCGCGTTGAGATAACCGACGCGGGCGAGCCGCAGGATCTCGCGCTCAAAAGGCGCAGGTTCAACGCATGGCTCGAAGAGCGGGCTATTGATGCGGGTGCGCGGATAGTATATGAGCGGCGGGTCGAAAAAGCTCTTCATGACGGCAAAAAAATAATCGGTCTTCAGGTCGATAACGGCGGCGCGGTGAGCTGCGATTTGCTCGTTGACTGCGGCGGCGTCAATTCCGCGATAAGAGAACAGCTTGCGGATTCGTTCCCGATAACGGGCAGAATAGATAACGGGGATAAATTCTTTGTCCGCCGTACTGTCTTTGAGCGCCCGGCGGGGAGCGAATATAAATACAAAAAGCAGATATACCTCAAGCACCTCGGTGAGAGGGGAATATCATGGTGCAATCTCGCGGGGGACGGGAAATATGCCGATGCGCTTATCGGGCGCATTGGTTCGCTCAACGATGAAAACTATGCCCGCGCCCTCGACGATTTGAAAAAAGATAATTCAATAATAGGCGGAAAAGTTATCTGCGACGGTGAAAAATTGCAGATACCGCTGAGAAAGCCGCTCCCGCGCATGACTTTGCCCGGCTATGTCCTGCTCGGCGACAGCGCATGCATGACGATTCCGCTCATAGGCAGCGGCATGGCAAGCTCGATAAGGGCGGCGAAAATGCTCGCGGATGTGATAAGCAATCCGCGCGGCGAAGCGTTCTCGCAGGAGAATCTTTATTGCTATCAGCTCGCGTTCATGAAGCGGATAGGCTCGGAGCACGCGTTTATAAATACGATGAAAAACTGGCTGCTCTCGGCGGACAACGGCGACATAACTCTGATGATAGACTCGGGGCTTCTCGCCTGCGTGGTTGCGTCCGCGGAGGGTGCGTCCGGCGGAATGCCGAAGGCCGTGTGCCGCATTGCGGCAAAACGCCCGCCGCTGCTGATAAAGCTTATAAACCTGCTCATAAAAGCTATGAGGGCGAAAAAGACGGCGCTCTCAATGCCGGAAGAATATGACGAAAAGCAGTTTGATTTATGGCGCAATAAATATGAGCGCATATAGTCCTAAGGAGGAAGAATTTTGGAAAACGGAGATCTTTATGTCCAGTGGTTTCCGGGTCATATGGCTCGGACGCGCAGACAGATAAAAGAGAGCCTGCCGCTCGTTGACGCGGTGGTCGAGATAGTTGACGCGCGCGTGCCCGTGAGCAGCCGCAACCCCGAATTGCCGGAGCTTATCGGGCAAAAGCCACTCATGGTCATTCTCAACAAATGCGACCTCGCCGACGAAAACGCGACGCGCCGCAGGATATCCGAGCTCGGCAAGCAGGGCGTGACGGCGATAGCCGTTGACTGCCGCTCGGGCAAGGGCTTAAACGCCTTTGCGCCGACAGTCCGCCGTGTGCTCAGCGATAAAATCGAGGCGAACGCCCAGAAGGGCATGGCGGGCAAGCCGCTTCGCTTGATGGTAGTCGGTATACCCAACACGGGCAAGTCCTCGTTTATCAACCGCATGGCGGGCAAGAACAAGGCGAAAGTTGCGGACAAGCCCGGAGTCACGCGCCAGAACCAGTGGTTCAGCATCGGGAGCGGCATCGAGCTGCTCGACACGCCTGGCGTGCTCTGGCCGAAGTTCGACGATCCGGATGTCGGTCTGCGCCTCGCGTTCATCGGCTCTGTCAAGGACACTATTCTTGATATCGAGCTTATCGCGGCGCGCTTTCTGACGATAATGAACGAGAACTATCCCGAGAGGATAAAAGAGAGATATAAACTCGAATTTCCGCCGGAGAGCGAGGAATTTGAACGCCTTGAGATGCTCGCGAGAAAGCGCGGGATGCTGATAAGCGGCGGCGAGCCGGACACGGAACGCGCGGCGGTCATGCTCCTCGACGAGTACCGCGCGGGCAAATTAGGCAGAATAACGCTCGACTGATAAAAGGAGAAATATACCATGAAAAAGACGACCATTCTCAGAGTTATAGCTCTTTTGGCGGCTCTGCTCATGCTCTGCGCCTGCCAGAAGGCAGTGCCCGCAGGCGGCGAGGCGGAGAGCAACGATTCGCAGAGCACGACTGCCGACTCCCGCGAGCCTGTCAGCGTGAATATCCTTGCCGTGGGCGATAATCTTATTCACGGGGTCATATACAATCAGGCGCACGCCCGCTCGGCGACCGGCGGCTACGACTTCATATATGCCTATAAAAATGTCGCTTCCACCGTTGCGGCGGCTGATATAAGCATAATCAATCAGGAGACGATAATCGACCCCGAAAAAGCACCGAGTACATATCCCTGCTTCAACTCTCCGACCGAGCTCGGCGACGAGATGGTGAAGATAGGATTTGATGTTTTTAATATCGCGAACAACCACTCGCTCGACAAGGGCGAGAGCGGGCTGAGAAACGCCATAAAGTTCTGGAAGAGCAAGAATGTTGTCTTCTGCGGAGCTTATCTCGACGAAGAGGACTACAAGACCATACCGACAAACACTGTCAAGGGCATTAAATTCGCCTATGTCGGGCTGACCGAGCCCACGAACGGACTGAGCCTGCCCGAGGGCAGCAAGACTATACTCATGCTCGGCGCGGACGAGGACAGGATAGAGAAACGCGTCAAGGCGGCGTCCGAGATAAGCGATATGACTATAGTCAACGTCCACTGGGGCGAGGAATATACCCACACGCCGACGGATCGTCAGCATGAACTCGCGCAGAAGCTCGCCGACTGGGGCGCGGATATAATCATCGGCACTCATCCCCATGTCATTCAGCCCGTTGAATACATAACCGCCGCGGACGGCAGAAAAGTTCTCGTTATCTATTCGCTCGGCAATTTTATTTCCGCTCAGGACAGAGGACCGAGAATGCTCGGCGGCATGATGCACATAACCGTCACAAAGGACTACCGTAAGAACACGACCGAGGTCACAAAGGCGAAGTTCACGGGCACTGTCACACACTATGACTCGGGCTTCTCGAATGTCAGAGTGTATAATCTCGCGGACTACACCGACGCGCTCGCGTCGCGCCACGGAGTGCGCTCGACAACGCCGTCGTTCAGCATCAATTATCTCAACTCGCTGCTCCATGATGTCGTCAGCGACGAATTTTTGGAGGACTGAGATGGCTGAAGAGATAGACCGCTATTACTATGAGAGAACCGCCGCGGAGCACGGATTCGAGTGCGTCTGCGGAATAGACGAGGCGGGACGCGGACCTCTTGCGGGTCCGGTCTTTGCCGCCGCCGTGATACTGCCCAAAGATTATATTATTGAAGGCTTGAACGATTCAAAAAAACTCAGCGAAAAAAAGCGCGACCTGCTCTTTGACGAGATAAAAGAGCACGCCGTCTATGCCGTTGCGAGCGCGAGCGTTGAGGAAATCGACGAGATGAATATCCTCAACGCAACTTTTCTCGCCATGCGCCGCGCGTTCGAGGCTCTGCCCGAGCGCCCGCAGGCGGCGTTTGTGGACGGCAACCGCCTGCCGGGTCTGCCCGTGCCGTCAAAGGCTATTGTAAAAGGCGACTCTCTGAGCGCGTCAATAGCCGCAGCGTCGATAATGGCGAAGGTCAGCAGGGACAGATATATGCTCTCTCTCGACGAGCAGTATCCGGAATACTGCTTCAAAAAGCACAAGGGCTACGGCACGAAGCTGCACTACGAAAAAATACGCGAATTCGGCATATCTCCTGTCCACAGAAAGACGTTTTTGAAGAAACTGCCGGAGGGGTGGTAATATGCTCAGCGAGAAAGAAAAGCCCGGACTCTGGGGCGAGATATATGCCGCGCGCTTCATGCGCGAAAACGGCTATGAGATAATAACCGCGAACTACCGCTGCCGCCTCGGCGAGATAGACATAATAGCGAAAAAAGACGGCTTCTTGGTGTTCACCGAGGTCAAGACCCGCTCGCCCGGCGCGATAGCTCCGGGGCGCGAAGCGGTCGGCAGCGCAAAGCAGGAGCGGATAATCGAGACCGCTTCGCTCTTTATGCAGAAAAATAGCTACGATCTTCAGCCGCGCTTCGATGTGGCGGAGGTTACTCTCGGAAAGGAGAACGAGCCGATTTCCTGCGAATATATAGAAAATGCGTTTGACAGCAGCTTCTGAGTAATATTCGGCGTCGGCGGAAATATTATTCTATGGGTGATTTTATGGATTTTTTCGATCTGCACTGCGATACTCTGACCGAGTGCATGGACGACGGAGACAGCCTTTTGAAAAATAAGCGCGACATAGATTTTGAGCGCGGAAAAATCTTCGGGCGGTGGAACCAGGTTTTCGCCGTCTTTATTCCCGACAGCATGGACGATTCTCTCGTCGAGTCATATTTTGACTCGGCGTGTGATTTCTATTTAAGCGAGCTCAAAAAGAAAGGGGATTTCTTCCCGATTCTGTCGGCAGAGGATGTCCGCGGACATTCGCGCGGAGTCATGCTCGCGATGGAGAGCTCGCGCGGAGTCGGCAGCCTTGAACGGCTCGAAAAGCTCTATGAGCGCGGACTGCGGCTCATAACCCTCACCTGGAACGCGAAGAACCGCGCCGCCGGCGGCTGGCAGGACGGGCGCGGGCTGAGCAACTGGGGCAGAGAGCTTGTCAAAAAAATGGAAGAGCTCGGAATAGTTGTTGACGTGTCGCACCTGAGCGACAGGGGCTTCTATGACCTCTGCGAGTTCACCGACGCGCCGTTTATCGCGAGCCATTCGGACGCGCGCGCCGTCCACAACGAACTGAGATCGCTTACCGACGACCAGATAAAAATTATTATCGAGCGCGGCGGACTTATAGGACTCAATTTTTATGACCGCTTCCTCGGCGGAAACGGCGGCAGGGAAGAGCTGCTGCGCCACACCGAGCATATGCTTTCCCTCGGCGCTGAAGATGTTCTCAGCATAGGTTCGGACTACGACGGGTGCAGAATATCGCCCGAGCTTCGCGGAATGGAGAAAGTGCCGAGCATCTGCGTCTATCTCGAAGAAAACGGCATACCCGAGGAGATATGCCGCAAAATATTTTTTGAAAACGCCGCGCACTTCTTTGAAAAGGTTTTACAACCAAGGCGCGTTATGCTATAATAAAATGTAATTTAACGCGAAGGATGGTCTCTATGCGATACACAAGTACAAGAGATAAAAATGTAGACGTCAGCTCATCCTGGGCTATAGCTCAGGGCATCTCTGCCGACGGCGGACTGTTCGTCCCCGTTGAGATTCCGAAGGTGAGCCTTGACGATATCGCCGCCATGGCGAATATGTCCTATGTTGAGCGCGCAAAGCGTGTGCTCAGTTTGTATCTTACCGATTTCACCGCCGAAGAGCTTGCCTACTGCGTCGAGGGCGCATACGGCGACAACAAGTTCTCCTCCGAGGATATCGCTCCGATACACGAGCTCAAAGCGGGCGAAGAGATTCTTGAACTCTGGCGCGGCCCCACCTGCGCCTTTAAAGACATGGCGCTCCAGATGCTCCCGAGGCTTATGACCGTCTCGGTCAAAAAGGCAGTCGGAACGCGCGAGACCGTTATTCTTGTCGCCACTTCGGGCGACACGGGCAAGGCGGCTCTCGAGGGCTTCAAGGATGTTGAGGGCACGAAGATTCTCGTGTTCTATCCTGACGAGGGAGTCAGCCCCATGCAGAAGCTCCAGATGACCACGCAGGAGGGCTCGAATGTTGCCGTCTGCGCGATAAAGGGCAACTTCGACGACGCGCAGACCGGAGTCAAGACGATATTCACCGACAAAGAGATAGGCAAGAAGCTCGCCGAGCACGGCATGGCTTTCTCCTCCGCGAACTCCATCAACTGGGGTCGCCTCGTGCCGCAGATCGTCTATTATTTCTCCGCCTACTGCGACATGATAAGAAACGGCAGAATCAAGGCGGGCGACAAGATCAACTTCGTCGTCCCGACCGGAAACTTCGGCAATATCCTCGCCGCCTACTATGCGCGCGAGATGGGTCTGCCGGTTGACCGCCTTATCTGCGCGTCGAACAAAAACCGCGTGCTCACAGATTTCTTCGACACCGGCGTTTATGACATCAACCGCAGCTTCTATACGACCTCGTCGCCGTCGATGGATATTCTCATTTCGAGCAACCTCGAGCGTCTGCTCTTCATTGCGAGCGGATATTCCGATGAGTTCGTGCGCGAGATGATGGGCGACCTCAAGCAGAAGGGCAAGTACACTATGCCCGAAAATGTAATGAGCGCGATAAACTCCGTTTTCTGCGCCGGCTGCTGCGACGATGAGGGCACGAAAGAGACAATTAAAAAGACATTTGAAGACTACGGCTATCTGTGCGACACGCACACGGCCGTCGGCATCAATGTCTATGAAAAATACGCAGAAAAAACGGGGGACAAAACTCCCACCGTTATCGACTCGACCGCAAACCCGTTCAAGTTCAGCCGCAGCGTGCTCGACGCCGTCGAACCCGGCGCGTCCGAGGGACTTGACGAGTTCAGCATGGTCGGCGAGCTTGCCCGCGTGACAAAGACAAGCTGCCCCCCGCAGCTCGCCGATCTCAGGGACAAGCCCGTGAGATTCAGGGACGTCTGCGACAGGGACAGCATGGAGAAGGCTGTTTTCAGACTGCTCGGTATATGACGCGGGGCGTTCCCCGTGTTCAGCAGCCGCAGTGCTTCTTCGAGTTGTCGAGCTCAAAGGTTGCGCACAGCGTGTCCTGGCATGAGCAGGCGCTCGTGTTGCCTATTTCGATATGACCTGCGGTGCACTTGTAATCGTCCGCGTGATGGACGCAGTTGCAGGCGTTGCAGCGGATATCCTTGATGACCTTATCCATTTTCGATTACCTCCGAATGTTTTTGCGGCTTATGCCGCTGAAAGTATTTTGCCCGGCTCGAAGCCCGATTATTAAAAAGAAAAGGAGAGCACGATGTCACTTTTTGCAATTGCGGATACGCATCTTTCCCTGTCCGCGGACAAGCCTATGGATATATTCAACGGCTGGAGCGACTATGTGCAGCGCCTCGAAAAAAATTGGCGGGCTGTTGTCTCGGACAGCGACACGGTAGTTATCCCCGGCGATGTGTCGTGGGCGATGTCGCTCGAGGGCGCGGAGAAAGATTTTGCTTTTCTCGACTCGCTCCCCGGCAAAAAAATACTCATGAAGGGCAATCATGACTACTGGTGGAACACCGCCCGGAAAATGGAAAATTTTTTCAAAGAAAAGGGCTTTGAAACGCTGTCTATAGTCCACAACAGCGCGGTGCTCGTCGGCAATATCTCCGTCTGCGGCACGCGCGGTTGGTTCTTCGACGCGGAGGAGGACGCGGACAAAAAGGTTCTTCTGCGCGAGGCGGGACGGCTTCGCACATCGATAGAAAGCGGAATCGCGCTCGGCGGCGAGCCGGTCGTGTTTCTTCACTATCCGCCGATAACGCAGGATAGAATATGCCCCGAAATATATGATGTCCTCGTCGAGTACAAAATAAAACGGTGCTTCTACGGACATCTCCATTCTTTTGCAACAAAAAGCGCTTTCGAGGGCGAGCGCGACGGGATAAAGTTTTCTCTTATCTCCGGCGATCACCTCGAATTTTTGCCTAAACTTATTGAAAAACAGCCGTAATTTCTGCCCGACTGCGAATTTTGCGGCTGAAACGAAGAAAAAATCCCTGTTTTGGCAGAAAATCTGAAAAATAGTGTAGAAATTTTAACATATCTCTGCTATAATCTTAGAGTTACCTGTATAATGGGAGGAAAAACGAATGAGTTTAAAATCATCAAACAAAACGGACACCAACGTCTATACGCTGGAGATCGAGATCGGCGCAGAGCCGTTCAAGGCTGCTGTTCTCAAGGCTTATAACAAGGCCAAGAGCAAGATAGCGCTTCCCGGTTTCCGCAAGGGCAAAGCTCCTCTTGCCATGATCGAGAGATTCTACGGCAAGGATGTCTTCTATGAAGATGCACTTGAGATAGCTTTCCCCGAGGCTGTTTCCGACGCTTACAAGGAAGCGGGCATCGAGCCTGTTGACAGCCCGAAGGACGTCAATGTTAAGTCGATCGGCGAGGACGGCGTTCTCTTCGAGATGAAAGTCACCGTCAAGCCCGAGGATATCAAGGTCAAGGCTTACAAGGGTCTCGAGGCCGAGAAGGCTGAAGCTGCTGTCACCCCCGAAGAGGTTGACGCACGCATCGAGGCTATGAGAGAGCGCAACGCAAGAACCATCACCGTTGAGGATCGCGCAGCCGCCAAGGGCGACATCGCAGTCATCGACTTCGAGGGCTTTGTCGACGGCAAGGCTTTTGAGGGCGGCAAGGGCTCCAACTATGAGCTCGAGCTCGGTTCGGGTCAGTTCATCCCCGGCTTTGAGGATCAGGTCATCGGCCACAACGCAGGCGAGAGCTTCGACGTCAATGTCAAGTTCCCCGAGGAGTACACTCCCGAGCTTGCGGGCAAGGATGCCACTTTCAAGGTCACTCTTCACGAGATAAAGGTCAAGGAGCTTCCCGAGCTTGACGATGAGTTCGCGAAGGATCTTGATTATGATAACGTCGACGAGCTCAAGAAGGGCGTCGAGGCTGATATGCTTGAGCACAGACAGTCCGATGTCGAGAAGGAGTTCGAGGCAAAGCTCATGGAAGAGCTTGTTGCCAATGTCGAGGCTGAGATTCCCGAAGTCATGTTCGACACCCAGAAAGAGGAGAACATCAACAACTTCGCTCAGAGACTTGCTCAGCAGGGCATCGATGTTGACACCTATCTTTCATACATGGGCACCGATAAGGAAGCTTTCGAGAAGTCAATGCGCGAGCAGGCTGTTTCTCAGGTCAAGCTCGGTCTTGCTCTCGACAAGATAGCAGAGGATGAGAAGATCGAAGTCAGCGCCGAGGATATCGAGGAGGAGTTCAAGAAGCTCGCCGAGATGTACGGCATGGAAGTTGAGAAGATCAAGAGCCTTATAGCCGAGGATCTGCTCAAGGCTGACCTGCTCAAGGAGAAGGTTGTCAAGTTCGTCGTTGACAATGCAAAGGCTGTCAAGCCCGGCAAGAAGGCTGCTGCCAAGAAGGCTCCGGCAAAGAAAGCCGCCGCGAAGAAGACCGACGACGCTGAGGCTGCCGAGAAGAAGCCCGCAGCGAAGAAGGCTCCCGCGAAGAAAGCCGCTGCAAAGAAGGACGAGGGCGAAGCCGAGAAGAAGGCTCCCGCCAAGAAGCCCGCGGCGAAGAAGACTGCCGCAAAGAAGGCCGACGATGCCGAGGCTGCTGAGGCTGCTGAGAAGAAGCCCGCAAAGAAGGCTCCCGCGAAGAAGAAAGCAGAAGACGCTGAATAATCTTCGCCAAACGATACTATAATTAATCCGTACTGCTCCCGTCCGGCTTTTTCGCCGGGCGGGCGCAAGCATACGGCACCTGCATCGGACAACAAAGGAGGAAAAAGTAATGGCATTAGTACCTTACGTTATCGAACAGACCAGCAGAGGCGAGCGTTCATACGATATCTATTCCCGCCTGCTCAGCGACAGAATAATCGTCCTCTCCGACGAGATAAACGACGCAACGGCGAGCGTAGTGGTTGCGCAGCTTCTCTTCCTTGAGGGTCAGGACGCCGAAAAAGATATTAGTCTTTATATCAACAGCCCCGGCGGTTCAGTTACCGCAGGCTTCGCGATATACGACACCATGCAGTTCATCAAGTGCGATGTTTCGACTATCTGCATGGGCATAGCGGCATCGATGGGCGCGTTCCTGTTTGCCGCGGGCGCAAAGGGCAAACGCCTTGTGCTGCCCAACAGTGAAGTTATGATCCACCAGCCCCTCGGCGGTGCTCAGGGTCAGGCAACGGAGATAAAGATTGCCGCCGATCATATCCTCAAGACCAGAGAGAGAATCAACAGAATTTTAGCTGAGAATATGGGCAAACCGATTGAGTTTGTTGAGCGCGAGACCGAGCGCGACAATTTCCTCACAGCGGAGGAAGCCGTCGAATACGGACTTGCAGATAAAATAATTTACAACAGATAAATCCGGAGGGCTGTTATGCCGCGTGATGATGATAAGAGGGAAAGGACAGTCCGCTGTTCTTTCTGCCAGAAAACACAGGATCAGGTCGAAAAGCTTATTGCCGGTCCGGGGGTGTATATCTGCAACGAGTGTGTGGAGCAGTGCCTCAATATAATTGAGGCGGACGAAAAGCGTTCCCGCCGCAAGGGCGGTCAGCGCACGAGCGATAAGCCGCTCCCCAAGCCCCATGAGATCAAAGAGAAGCTCGACGAGTATGTTATAGGTCAGGACGAGGCGAAGAAAACGCTGAGCGTCGCGGTCTATAACCACTATAAGAGAATAAACAGCGCGAAGAACAGCGATGTTGAGATCCAGAAGAGCAATATCATTCTTCTCGGACCCACTGGTGTGGGCAAGACGATGCTTGCGCAGACCCTCGCGAAGATACTCGATGTTCCGTTCGCCATAGCGGACGCGACCACGCTCACCGAGGCGGGTTATGTCGGCGAGGATGTTGAAAATATCCTGCTCAGAATAATCCAGGCCGCGGACTACGACATAGAGCGCGCCGAGCGCGGCATAATCTATGTCGATGAGATTGATAAAATAGCGAGAAAGTCGGAGAATCCGTCGATAACGAGAGATGTCAGCGGCGAAGGCGTTCAGCAGGCGCTGCTCAAGATAATCGAGGGCACGGTTGCCAATGTTCCCCCGCAGGGCGGCAGAAAGCATCCACAGCAGGAGTTCATCCAGGTCGATACCTCGAATATCCTTTTCATCTGCGGCGGCGCATTCGACGGCATCGAGAAGATAATCGAGAAGAGAATGGGCGGCTCTGCGCTCGGCTTCAACGCCGATGTCAAGAGCAAGAGCGATCTCAAGAAGAGCGATCTGCTCTCGCAGGTCGTGCATCAGGATCTCGTCAAGTTCGGCATAATCCCCGAGCTTGTCGGCAGACTTCCGGTGCTCACTTCTCTCGACGAGCTCGACAAGACCGCTCTCGTGCGTATTCTCACCGAGCCTAAGAACGCCATAACCAAGCAGTACAAGGCGCTGTTCGAGCTTGACGGAGTCGAACTCGATTTCGACATGGGCGCTCTTGAGGCGATAGCCGACAAGACGCTCGAAAAGGGCACGGGCGCGCGCGGACTTCGTTCGATAATCGAAGCCGTGCTCCAGCCGGTCATGTACGATGTGCCGTCAGACCCGACGATTGAGCGCGTTGCGATAACCTCGGGCTGCGTTGCAAACGGAGTTCCTCCGCTTATCGAGCGCAATCCCTCGCACCGCAAGCGTGCCGTCGGAGCAGAATAAAATTTAAGCTGCAAAATGCGGGCTTGACCTGCGCTTTGCAGCTTTTATTTTTTATAAAAATAACCGACCGTAAAGCTTTTTACTTTACAGTCGGTATGTTTTTTTGTTGCTTTATTCCTGCTTTGATTCCTGCGCTGCGCTTTCGCTTTCTTCGTGCTTCTTGTGGAAGGGGAGGCTGACTTTGAATTTCTCGTCGCCGTAGTTCATGAAGTGCTTGAGTATGACCGTGGCGGAGACAATCAGCGAGCCGATGACGAACGATGTGATGTCATGGAAGAAGAAATTGCTGACGGCAAAGATGAACATTGAAATAATAACTCTGAGCGAATCGGGCTTGACTATGATTATCAGGCTGAATATGGCGGTTATGATAGCCATTCTGAGAACCATGAAGCTGTCCGGGATCAGCGCGAGCAGAACGCCGTATGATGTGGCGATCGCCTTGCCGCCCTTAAACTTGAGTATGGGCGTGAAAGCGTGACCGAGCACGGGCGCCGCTATAATAAGCGCAAAGAGCATATTTTTGAAGTCGGGGACATAGAGCTTTGCAAGAAATACCGGAGCGAAGCCTTTTGCAACATCAAGCAGGAGGCAGAGCACGCCGAGCTTGACGCTGACGCAGCGCATGACATTTGTCATGCCGGGATTGTGATCCTCGCCCTCCTTGACGATATCGACTCCGCAGAACAGCTTTGGAATAAGGTAGCTGTACATGATGCTTCCCGAAACATAACCTGCAAGAGCGAAAAGCAAATATTTCAGTATACCGTTTTCCACAGTTTACACCTCTCCTTGGATATTTGTGAGAATAAGCAAAAACCATTCTCTCAATCAACACTGCTATTGTAGCATTTTTAGTCTTAAAAGTTGTTCTTTTCTACAATTATATGCACTGTATTGCAAATAATTTTTTAAAATATCCAAATGTTTTTGTTTAATAATTATATATTCGGCGGGAATTTTCTTTGTTCCTGATGCGGTTTGTACCGCTAAAAGTGCCGTTCGTACCGCACCCTATTTACAAGCAGATGAACTTGTGATATAATCCGCCCGAATAAAACGGGAGCAAAGAAAATTAATATTGATAACCTCTTATCCCCTATATAAATCAAAGCGGACAGGGTATGTACTCTGTCCGCTTTGGTTTTTATTAATAGATAAATTCGATATCGCTGTCCTTGAGCAGGGGAGCTTTCATATCCTTGTCCGAGAGAATCGGCACTTTTACGCCCCAGTCAACTCCGATATCGGGGTCGTCGAATTTTACGCTTCTGTCGTTCGCGGGGGCATAGTATTCGTCGACTTTGTATGAGACTTCAACATCGGGGGTCAGCGTCACGAAGCCGTGCAGGAAGCCCTTGGGGATAAAGAACATCTTCTTGTTCTCTCCGCTGAGCTCGACTGCCGTCCACTGCATGTATGTCGGCGAGCCGCGTCTTATGTCGACCGCGACGTCCATTATTCTGCCGCGCAGGCATGTCAGAAGCTTTGTCTGCGCCATGGGCGGAGTCTGGCAGTGCAGACCTCTGAGCGTGCCCTGCTGAGCCGAAAAAGAGCGGTTGTCCTGAACGAATTCAACGTCTATGCCGATGTCGTGCATTTTCTGCTTCGAGTAGCTCTCGTAGAACCAGCCGCGCACATCGCCGAAAACCTGCGGTTCGATAATAAACGCGCCGTCAAGCGGGGTTTCAATTTTTTTCATATATCGTCATTACCTTTCATAACAATGCTACTGGCGGTCAGTGCTTCTCCTGCTCGCTCTCGATGCCCCAGCGCGGGCGCTCGCCGATGCCGCTTATATCATTGCTTGTGTAGAGTATCTTGCCCTCGGCAACACTGAGCAGGTGCTGACCGTAGGAGGATTTGCCGTATTTCTCCGCCGATTCGAGCAGCGCGCGCTTGCTTATCCAGCGCATGTTATAGGCTATCTCCTCCGGTGCGGAGATTTTTATGCCCTGCAGGCGCTCAACTGTCTTGATGAAGTTCGCCGCGTCGAGCAGTGCGTCAACGGTACCCGTGTCGAGCCACGCGAAGCCTCTGCCCATAAGGCGGATGTCAAGATCGCCGTTTT
>JBNMIN010000056.1:0-13997 GCA_050873305.1 Oscillospiraceae bacterium | reverse complement strand
GACGGACAAGCGGAAAAAAGAAATCCTGACGAGCGGCATTGTCGCGCTCGCCGTCATTTTGGCATATTCGTTCCGCCTTGTCGGCAGGGGCGATTTTTATCCCACGCTTTTTTCTTATCTGCGCAGCTTTATCTATATCGGCCTTTATGCCGCATGGGGACTTTCCGTGCGCCAGCGCATTGTGCAAAGGCAGGTCGGGCGCTATCTGACCGCCGTGTCAGTACTGATAATTCTATGGTTCACATTCCGCTCGGCGAAGTATTTTATCTTCTGGCAGCCCGATGCCATGCGGTATCTATGGTATCTATTTTATCTGCCGATGCTGTTTGTGCCCATGCTCGCGCTGCTTATCGCCATGTCCCTCGGTAAACCCGATGCCTACCGCCTGCCGAGAGCGACTGCGGCTCTGTGGTTAGTCTCCGGCGCGCTGCTTTTGCTCGTGCTGACAAACGATCTGCATCAATTTGTTTTCACTTTTCCGGCGGATGCCGCCGTGTGGTCGGATACGAATCACGGCTACGGCTTCGGATATTTCGCCGTCATAGGCTGGCAGGTGGTCTGCGCGGTGGCGGCACTTATTGTTATGATATTCAAATGCCGGATGAAAAACGGCAGGCGGCATCTGTGGCCCGCTATCCCAATGGCTGTGTCGCTGAGCTATCTCGCGCTGAGCTATTCCGGCGTGCAGTGGGTTAAGGCGGCGTTCGGCGATGTCACCGCATTCCAGAGCTTTATGTATATGCTCTGCTTTGAAGCCTGCATCGCCTGCGGCTATATTCATTCAAACAGCCGCTATGCCGATTTGTTTGCTTCTTCCGTCGGCACTTCCGCGGAAATTACGGACAGGGATTTTAACATTCGTTACGCGGCGCTGAACACAGAGGCGATTCCGAAATATGATATGAAAACAGCTCTGCAAAGCCCTGTTACAAGAAAGAACGGGCTGACGGTTCACGCCATGCCGATAAGCGGCGGCTATGCCGTTTGGACGGAGGATATGTCTGCGCTGCTCGCCGTCAAGGCGGAGTCGGAGAGCCTTGCGGAGGAGCTCGGCGAGAGAAACGACCTTCTTCGATATGAATACAAGCGCGAGGCGAAGCACCGCAAGGTGGAGGAGCAAAACCGCCTCTATGACCTGCTGCAATCGGCGACTCAGCGTCAGATCGACCGCATATCCGTGCTGACCGAGGAATATCAGAAAAAATCAAAATCCGACCCGGAGCGGGCAAAAGTTTTGCTCGCCGAGATAGCCGTGCTGTGCAGCTATATCAAACGCCGCAAGCATCTGACGCTTTTGACCGACCGTGATTACGAAGTGTCGGTCGGCGAGCTGGAACGCGCTTTCTCCGAGTCGCTGCAAACGCTGAAATTATTGGATGTGCGCAGCACGCTCTACATAGATCCCGCTGTTTCTATGCTCTCCGGCAGAGCTGCCGCGGCGGTGTTCGATTTTTACGAGGCGGTTATCGAAACCGACCTCGAAAGCCTGAAAAGTATTCAGGTGAGCCTTGCGGATGTCGGCTCGGTTCGCCTGTCTTTAAATGTGCAGTGCGAAGCAAGTCTGTCGGCGCTCGCCGATAAATTCAACGCTCAATATGAGGCGGAGGACGGATATCAGCATATCGTATTCTGCCCCGAGGGAGGTGCCGCGAAATGAGTGCATTTTCTTCCCTCTCCGCCTTTTGGCAGACGGCGATACCGCTACTGCTTTTCTGCGAGGCGGTTTTGGAGCTGGGACTGTTTTTGTATCAGATGATAAGGAGCAGGATGCCCCTGCGCAGTCTGCCCTGCGCCGTTCACTTTGTGATTCTGTTGACTCTTCTTCTCTCGGTGACCCGGGGCGACCCCTACGAGGGTAAAGACGCGTTTTTGCTCGGCGCGCCGTGGCTGATTTTCGCCGCCGTGATTGTACTTGCAGCGCTGCATTTTGCAATAGCTTTTCCGCGCGAGTATCGCCGCCGCATAAGCGAGCTTTCGCCGTCCTCGATTAAAGAGGCGACCGACAAGCTCCCGATGGGTATTTGCTTTGCCGACCCGGACGGGCGCATGATCCTGTGCAACAACCGTATGCGCCGCCTGTCGTTTGCGCTGAGCGGCCATGAGCTGCAGATTGCAAAAGATCTGGAAGACGCGTTGGAACAGCCCGACAAAACCGTTACGGTAAAGGACGGCTGCTATATACTGCCGGATAATACCGTTTGGCAGTTCCGCACACAGAACATCACCGTTGACGGCAGCAACCGCTGGCAGCAGATGACGGCGCACAATGTCACCGAGCTTTATAACGGCAACCTGCGCCAGATGAAAATCAACGCGGAGCTGAAGGAGGTCAACCGCAAGCTCCAAAAGATGTACGAACGCATGGCGGACGACATCAAAGAGAAAGAGAGCCTCGACCTGAAAATATATATCCATGACACCATCGGCAGAAGTCTGCTCACTATACGTGATATAATCGGTAGCGGCGAGGATACGGAGAGAAAAATCGAAGCCTTGCAGGAGGCTGTCGGGGTGCTCAAGAGCGACCGCGCCAAACCGCACGGCACGATGGACGAAGTGAAGCAGACGGCGGAAACACTCGGCGTGAAAGTGAAGGTACAGGGCTATCTGCCGCCCGATTCCACAGCCGAGGAGCTGACAGTTGCCGCCGCGAGGGAGTGCGTGACAAACTGCATAAAACACGCGGGCGGCACGGAAATATATATCCGCATTGCCGAGCGAAACGGTCTTTATGATATCACCGTGACGAACAACGGCGTCGTGCCCGCCGAGCCGATAAAGGAGGGGAGCGGGCTGTCGTCCCTGCGCCGCAGTATAGAGGCGGCGGGCGGCGAGATGTACACCGCATACAAGCCGCGCTTTGCGCTGCTGATAACCGTTCCGGGAGAGGAGAACGAACTATGATAAACACCGTGCTTGTAGAGGATGATCTCTATATTCAAAAGCACTTCACCGAGCGCCTGAACGCGGACGGAGAGTTTCGGCTCGTCGGCGTTTATCGCGATGCCTTTGAAGCTGAGAAGCATTGCGGCAGCGACACCGGGCTTATATTGATGGATGTGCAGACCCAGCATAAGCATTCCGGGCTTGCCGCCGCCGAGCGAATCAAAAAAGCGTTTCCGAATATCAAAATCGTCGTCGTCACATCGCTCGTCGATCCCGAGGTGTTGGCGAGAGCCAAAACCGGCGCGGCGGACAGCCTCTGGTACAAAGACCACGGAACAGCGGAGCTCTTAGACGTGGTGAAACGCACTCTCACGGGCGAAAGGGTGTTCCCGTGCACCTCGCCTGCGGTGGAGATGGAGGGCACTATGTCGGATGCATTTTCGCCCCGCCAGCTCGATATCCTGCGGTGGTATATCCGCGGGCTCACTTATCAGGAGATAGCAGATAAATTCGGAATCTCTAAAAACGGCGTGCGGTGGAACCTCGACGATATGGTGGAAAAAGGTGGGTTTGAAAACCGCGAGGCACTGGTCGCAACAGCGATTGAAAATAAGCTCATGGTGACTACTTTAAAAGACGAATAATCTATAGCTCAATCTATCCCCCTGACTTTGCGGTCAGGGGGATTTTTTGTCTGTTACTGGCACTTGTGCCAGTGACAAAAATCCGACAATCTGTAAAATAAAAAGTGTAGAATCCCTTTGTATACGGAAAGGACGGTAGCACGGAAAATGAAGAAAATCGTTTTGGATATTCAAAGCAGCATCCACGCGCACAACATGGAGCGGATGCTGATGCAGAAACTGGATGACTGTCAGATAATAATCTCCGAATCGCCGGACTCGACCGCCGAATGGTGCAGGATGCATAGACCCGATGTGCTGCTGATGGAGGTGAAGGCGTATGCCCCGTGGATGTTTGACCAGAGAATGGCGATACGCGAAAAGGTGAAGAACAGCACGCCCGACTGCCGGATAATTTTATTTGTGGATGACGAAAACGACGAGTCTTTGAATGAAAAAGTGCGCTGCGCGAAGCGCGAGGGGCTTATCGACGCGTTTCTGTTCGGCTCGGTGCCGGAGAATTATTTCGTCTCGGTTATCGACAGCGTGTGAGCAAAGCCGAAAATCCGATATCCCGCCGTGCGCGGCGTGGCGGTGGTTTATAAATATTTTTAATTATTTCAAACGGAATCAAGAAGGAAACAACTATGGCGAATACCTGTGCAATCTGCGGAGCAACCATCAATGTGTTTCAGGCTCAGAAGCTGGCGGACGGAAACTATCTCTGCCGCAAAACCTGCTGAAAGAAAGCGCTGACGAAATATTTTGACTTTGTCGGTGCAACTCTGCCCTCTTTTCAGGCACATGCCGCTCAGGTGGAAAAGGGCACGAAAATCTGAAACGAGCTCTTTGTCCCGAACCTCAAGAGCAAGAGCATCAAAAAGACCTTCTCTCCCGTCTATGTCGCGCCCGACCTCAGGCTTTTTGTTGTGCGGTAAAAATACATATCTGAGCCTTTTCGCATTCTTCGATCAAAACTACTCCGAGGGGGTAGTGTGCTCGGACGATTTTTTTGATATTTATATATGTGCAGTATTTGGGATGTATTTGAAGAAAGGGGAGACAAACCGTGAGAAAACGCGATTTCGGGGGCTTTATGCTCTGCTTTTTGATGAACCTCGTATTCAACCTCGGCTGGTCGGTGCCCGCGTGGATATTGCTTGCCGCCCATTTCATCCTTAAAATTTCCATATGGTGGTTCGCTTCGCTGCTCATAATATGGTTTTTTATCATATTGCTGCGCACTCTGCTCATCAGCTGGGCGGGTGACTGCGCGAGCGTGCGGGATGAGCCGAAAAAGAATCTGAATCCCTATTCCGCCTCGTCGAGCTTCGGCAGGGCGGACAAAAAGGAAGAAACCCGTGAAAAGGAGGCTTGACCCCGCAGTGAAAAGAATGCTGATAACGGCAGCGGTTCTGTTGACGGCGGTTGCCCTTATGCTGTCGGCAGGCTGCGCTAAGGACAAAAAACCGACCCCCGAAACGTCGGACGGCACGACCGCAGAAGCGGCGATATCCTCGACCTCTTCCGAAAAAATGACGCTTCCGTCGAATATTTCGGGAACGGAGATAAAGCGCGGCGAGAAGTATGACATACCCTTGGATGAGGCGGTCAAACAGATGCGCGAATGCAGCAAGGGCTTCGCCGAATATGTCGATTCCGGCATGGCGATTTTGGATACGGGCGAGTATATGGAGCAGGACGGAATCCGCTACAATATCTATGCCCTCGGCACAAGCGGCGAAGACAGCTTCGTGCGCGAGATAAATGTGTGCTTTAACCACCTTGACAGGGTGGTATATGAATATGACGCAATTTCCGACCTGTGGACTTTGCTGCCGTGAACGGAGGTTTGAAAATGAAGAAAAGCATTTCGGCAATCCTGTCGGTTCTTCTGATTTTTGTCCTCGCCCTCACCCTTTTTGCCTGCGGTAAAACGGGCGATACCGATGAGACGACCGGCGACGGGGATATGCAGACTACCGAGGAAGTTATGACGGAGTACGATGTGACGAAGGATGCGTTTGAGCTCTCGCTCTATACCGATTCGAGCTCCGCGTCATACAGGGCTCTCGGCGACCCGGTGCAGATTTTTAAGACCGGGAGCGCGATTTATCCGAACGACAGGATACGCTTTGTCTCGAATGTTGACGGCGTCACCGTCACGCTCGTAAAGCTCAAGTATAACGAAGCCGATAACGAGATGGAGTCGGACGGTATCCTCTTCTCGGTGAAGGTCAAAAAGGGCGAGGTTTATGAGTTCGACGGCAGCCTTGCCGAGACTGTTCCCACCGCCGCCATAGAGGCCGAAAAGGGCGGCATGGCCGCGAGAAAAGTGCTCACCTATGACGGACGCGACGGAAAAACCGATTATGTTTTGAAGAGCGAGCCGCTGCTCTTTGACGAAGCGGTAGGATAAACAGTCAAAAAGGGGAATCACCCCACGAAATAATATAATAAAATAATATTGCAAAGGAGTTTTATTTATGGGACTTATTAAAGCCGGTGTAGGCGCAGTCGGCGGCGTTCTTGCCGATCAGTGGAAGGAATTTTTCTATTGTGAGGCAATGCCGAAGGAGCTTCTTGTTACCAAAGGACAGAAGCGCGTAAGCGGCAGATCGTCAAACACAAAGGGCAGCGACAACATCATCACAAACGGCTCGGGTATAGCCGTTGCGGACGGACAGTGCATGATGATAGTCGAGCAGGGCAAGGTAGTTGAGTTCTGCGCGGAGCCCGGCGAGTTTACATATGACGCCTCCACGGAGCCCTCGATTTTCTCGGGCTCTCTCGGTGACAGCATTAAAAAGACATTCCAGACCATCGGTAAGCGTTTCACCTACGGCGGCGATACCGGAAAGGATCAGCGTGTCTATTATTTCAACACCAAGGAATTGATGGACAACAGGTTCGGCACTCCGAACCCGATTCCGTTCCGTGTCGTCGATTCGAAGATAGGCCTTGATATCGATGTCGCAGTCCGCTGCTCGGGCGTATATTCCTATAAGATAGACGACCCCATGCTCTTCTATACCAATGTCTGCGGCAATGTCGAGCAGGATTATACCCGCGAAGAGATAGACAATCAGCTCAAGACAGAGTTCATCAGCGCGCTTCAGCCCGCTTTTGCTCAGCTCTCCGACCTTGAGCTTCGCCCCAATCAGATAGTAGCTCACAACACCGAGCTTGAAACCGCTATGAACGCCGCCCTCTCCGCAAAGTGGAGTGAGCTGCGCGGACTCAAGGTCGTCACAATAGCCCTCGGCTCGGTCACCCTCCCCGAAGAGGATGCAGAGCTCATCAAGCAGGCTCAGCGTGCAGCTATCATGCGCGATCCCACCATGGCGGCGGCAACCCTTGTCGGCGCTCAGGCGGACGCCATGAAGACCGCGGCCGGCAACCAGGCAGGCGCAATGACCGGCTTTATGGGCATGGGCATGGCTATGAACGCGGGCGGCGGCATGAACGCTCAGAACCTGTTCGCCATGGGTCAGCAGCAACAGCAGCAGGCTCAGCAGCAGGCGGCTCAGCAGCCGACGGACGGCCCCGATATGGCGCGCTGGAAGTGCTCGTGCGGCAATATGGTGTCAGGTAACTTCTGCCCGAACTGCGGCGGAAAGAAGCCCGCTCCCGAGCCGGCGGCAGGCGCTTGGAAATGTCAGTGCGGCGCTACCGCGACAGGCAAGTTCTGCCCCGAGTGCGGCTCTCCGAAGCCCGCTGACGCAAACGGCTGGACCTGCTCGTGCGGAACCGTCAACCAGGGCAAGTTCTGCCAGAGCTGCGGAGCCAAAAAGCCCGAGGGCGCTCCTCTCTACCGCTGCGATAAGTGCGGCTGGGAGCCCGAGGATCCCTCCAATCCTCCGAAGTTCTGCCCCGAGTGCGGAGATATATTTGACGATAACGATAAAAAATAAGACGGCCGATGAAGACGCTGCTCATAATTTTGATTCTGCTTTCGGCGCTCATATTGATCGTTGCCATAGGCGTGCGGTGTCACCGCCGCTTAGCGAAAAAGCAAGCCTCGCCGAAAAATTCCGAGCTGCCCCATATCCCCGAGGACGCTGCGCTTAACAGCCTCAACCGGGGACAGAGGCGGGAGAGAATGTGTATGACGAAGCGGACAGTCTGCTTTGCGTAGGCCGGCTTCTGCCCGACGGCAGCGTTATTTCGATGAAATATAACGGCATGGGTGAAAAAGAGCTGTTTGAGCTGCTGAAATCGTTCTTATGATACGATTTGCAGGTTGACAGCGCAAAACGGGTCGTTACTGCGACCGAAAAAATAACAGGAGGGAAACACTATGGGATTATTTGATAAGAAATATTGCGATATCTGCGGCGAGAAAATAGGACTTCTCGGAAACCGCAAGCTTGAAGACGGCAATCTCTGCAAGAACTGCGCCGCGAAGCTGTCTCCGTTCTTCAGCGAACGCCGCCGCTCGACGGTCGAGGATATCAAGCGTCAGCTCGCTTACCGCGAGGAAAACGAGAAGCTCGTCAGAAATTTTAACCCCGACGTAATGTTCGATGGGAGCAAAAAAGTGTATATCAGCACTGTCTCCGAGGAGTTTATCGTTACGGGAAGCTCGAATTGGCGCAGCGCCAATCCCGATATCATTAAGCTTTCGCAGGTTGTTGCGGTCGACACAAATATAAAAGAAAACAGGGAAGAGATATTCTTCGAGGATTCCGACGGAAACAGAAAGAGCTATCAGCCGCCCCGCTATGAGTGCGACTATGAGTTCGATGTGGTTATCCGCGTGAACTCCCCGTGGTTTGACAGTATCGAGCTTGAAATAAGCGACGGAAGCCGCCCCGACAGCCCGTATACCGACCTCTACCGCGAGTATGAGCGCAAGATGAACGAGCTCAAGGATATACTTCTGCGCCGTGATAACCGTTACCGCACATGGGACGGCGACGGCATGATGAACCGCACGGTATACGGCGGCGACAGACCGTCGAATCCCGCCCCCGGATATGCGGCAGCCCCCGCAGCGGGATATGCAGCCGCCCCCACGGCAGGTTATGCGGCAGCGACTTCGGCCGGATATGCGGCAGCCCCCGCGCCTCAGCAGCAGGCGGCAGCGGCAGCTTGGATGTGCCCGTCCTGCGGCGCACAGAATACAGGCAAATTCTGTGCAAACTGCGGCTCTCTGAAGCCCGCTTCGGTTAGCGGCTGCCCGAATTGCGGCTGGTCGCCCGCGCCCGGTCAGGCTATGCCCAAATTCTGCCCGGAATGCGGCAAGCCGCTCGCCTGATAAAGCAGTGGTAATCGGCGTCCCGAAAGGCGGAGGTTTAATGCGGCTCGATTCCCGCCCGATCCAAGCCTTTCGCGGCGCTGCAAAAAGCGAATAAACAAATCAGCTTGCCGAAAAAACGGCTTGACGGAAAGGGGAGATGAGCTTACGGCCGGCAGATCATTGCTTCGTGCCGAGAGAAAAAGACGGATAAAAGAAGCTTAAAGGCTTCGGAGCCGATATTAATGCGGCGGAGGATATCGGTTTTACGGCGTTTACGCAGGTGGGCTGTAAGATTTATCTTCGGCAAAAGAACCGAGCATTTGTGCGTGTGTATCGCCGACCTGCGTAGCTGCAAATACAATGAACAGCTTTTGAAAACGGCAAAAAACAAAATACCGTTAGTTCGACTTTTCTTTATGTCAGTACCGAAAATTCTATGCGGCTTTTGCGGCGGTAAAAACATAAAGGCGCTTGACGGTTAATGTTCTTTTAAGAGAGGAGTTTTTTAATGCAAACCTTGCAGGAATATAAATGTCCCTGTTGCGGCGGCGCAATAGCTTTTGACAGCACGCTCCAGAAGATGAAGTGCCCTTTCTGCGACACTGAGTTTGAAATGGATGCGCTCAAGAGCTATGACGCCGAGCTTCAGGGCGAACAGGCGGACAATATGGAATGGGAGACCTCCGCGGGCAGCGAGTGGCAGGAGAGCGAGATTGAGGGGTTACGCTCTTATGTATGCAAATCCTGCGGCGGAGAGATAGTGGGCGATGCCAATACGGCGGCAACGTCCTGCCCGTTCTGCGGCAATCCGGTAGTCATGATGAACCAGTTCGCGGGCTTGCTCAAGCCCGACATCGTGATCCCGTTCAAGCTCGATAAGAAGGCGGCAAAGGCGGGGCTGATGAAGCACCTCAACGGAAAGAAGCTTCTGCCTAAGGTTTTCAAGGATCAGAATCATATCGACGAGGTAAAGGGCGTCTATGTCCCGTTCTGGCTCTTTGATACCGATGTCGACGCGCAGGTGCGTTACCGTGCAACCAAGGTTCGCACATGGAGCGACGAGGATTACAGATACACCGAGACGAGCTATTATATGATTCATCGCGGCGGAAGCGTCGGCTTTGAGCATGTCCCGGTGGACGGCTCATCCAAAATGCCGGACGATCTCATGGAGTCCGTCGAGCCCTACGATTATTCCGATGCTCTGGATTTCCAGACGGCTTATCTTGCGGGCTATTTTGCGGATAAGTACGATGTGACCGCCGAGGAGAGCATCGACCGCGCCAATCAGCGCGTCAGGCGCTCCACGGAGGAGGCATTTGCCTCGACGGTTCAGGGCTATGCAACGGTCAATGCCGAGAGCAGCTCGGTGCAGTTCCATGGCGGAAAGGCAAAGTATGCGCTCTATCCCGTGTGGCTGCTGAACACAACCTGGAACGGAGAAAAATACACCTTTGCCATGAACGGACAGACCGGCAAATTCGTCGGCAATCTTCCGCTCGATAAGTCGGCCGCCACAAAGTGGACGGTGGGACTCGCCGCGGCGCTCAGCGCTGCCGCCTGCGGCATTGCGTGGCTTCTGCATTTTGCAGGAATACTGTAAAGGAGGGATAACAATGAAAAAGAGAATACTTGCGATGATATTTGTCCTTGCCCTCTGCTTCTGCACGGTTATCCCGGCTTTTGCGGTGGATGCGGACGGCTTTGTAAGCGAATACGAGCGCGTTCAGGATATGGCGAAGCTCCTCTCGGAAAGCGAGAGAGAAGCCCTTATAAAAACGCTCGACGAGCTCAGCGAACGTCAGAAAATGGATGTAATAGTCGTGACGACCAAAACGTTGGACGGCAAAAAGCCCATGGAATATGCCGACGATATCTATGATTATTGCAAATACGGCTACGGAGAAAAAAGAGACGGTTTGCTGTTTCTCGTCAGCATGGAGGACCGCGACTGGTGGATATCCACCTGCGGCTACGGCATAACAGCGTTTACGGATGCCGGAATCCAGTATATCGGCGAGCAGATGGTAGAGGATTTGGGTGACGGCAACTATGCCGCCGCATTCAACACCTTTGCCGAGCTCTCCGATGATTTCATCACAAAGTCAAGAGAGGGAGAGCCCTACGACAAGAGCAATCTGCCCAAGGGACCTCTTTCGATAGTTTGGATTTTGATCTCGATTTTGGTGGGCGTCGGCCTTGCGATGTTTATAGTCGGCAGGATGAAAGCGCAGCTCAAGACAGTGCGCTTCCAGGCGGCGGCAGGCGACTATATGAAGAGCGGCAGCCTTAATATAACGGAGAGCAAGGACACGTTTCTGTACAATACCGTTACGCGCACGGCAAAACCGAAGAATACTGACAGCGGCAGCTCCGGCGGAAGCAGCACGCATACATCTTCCTCCGGAACGACACACGGCGGCGGAGGCGGTAAGTTCTGATCCGCCGCAAAGAAAGCGAGGTGTCTATGAAAAAAGCAACAGCAGTTTTAATGTTCATTCTCATCTTAGCGACATTTGCGTTAACCCCGTCGCTTGCTGCGGGGAATATAGTGATTACCCGTCAGCCGCAGAACGGAACCTTCCCGGAAAACAGTGTGGCATCTTGGAGCGTAGAGGCAGCGGGAGATAATCTTTCCTACCATTGGTTCATCGTGTACAAGGGTGTTACATATGACACCAACAAGTCCTTTGCCGAGGGCCATCCGTGGCAGGACGGTGTTCTCGGAAGCGGCTACGGCTCGAACGATAAAGGAAATACTTTCTTTATCAACGGTATCGGGAGCGCCCTTGACGGGGCGGAAATCTACTGTATCGTCTCGAACAAAACCGGCAGCGTGACCTCGGCGAGGGCTTATATCTCCGTAGGAGGAAGCAAGTTCCCACCGGAGCTTAAAGTGTCGGCGTCGGTCAGAGTGGAAAAGGGCAAGGTCCTCAAGCTCTACTGCGACGCCAAGGCATCGGACGGTGACGAGGTTAAGTCATATTTATGGTATGAAACAACTACCGGCAAGCTCAAGGATATTGTAGCCATAGGCGCGAACGAGGGGTACTCGGAGGAAGAGCCTATTCTCGTCTGCGACACGGGAAAGGCCGGGACGCGCTACTATGTCTGCTATGTTGAGACAAAGCTCGGCGGTAAGGCGTATTCAAGCGTCATTCCCGTCACGGTAGTCGAAAAGGCCGCGCCGACACAGAAGCCTGCTCCGACGCAGAAGCCCGCACCGGTGACTCCGGGCGCGGATAAAACCTCAGAGGTTCAAAAGACCTCCGAGCCGGACAGCGTTAAGGCGCCGGACGAAAGCGCAGTCGGTATGGAAACCGATATAGGCGAGCCCGGCTCTGTCGAGTCCACCACGGCCGCGAAGCAGGACAGCACGGGGAAAACACTCTCCGTGAAGGCGGTTGTCCTGATAGCGATAGCCTGCCTTGCAATAGGCGGCATAATAGCCGGAGTGGCGGTTGCCCTCAGGAAAAAGAAGCAATAGCATTTGAAAAAGGAGAGATTATATGAGTATATTTGATAAGCTTAAGAGCACAGCGCAGCAGGCGGCGACTTCTGCCATACAGTCGATAGGCAATAAGAGAGAGAAGTTCACCTTCGCTTCTCTGCCCGAGAGCCTTGCCGAAATGCAGGCGCTCCCCGAGGCGAGCCTTGACACACCGTTTAAGACGGCGGCTCTGACCGTCCTTGCCCTCTGCGCCTATGCGGCGGATAAGAATATCGGCCTTGAGATGCTCAACTGGCTCAGAGGTCCCCGCCCGCTCAACGGTCAGGAGATATCCTTCCTCAACGACCGCTTCCGCGACGGCAAGACCTATCTCCCGTTCACCTACTTCGTAGGCGCAACGCCCGACAATAACTACACTCCCTCTCAGCCCTATACAATCATCATTGAGAGCAATCATGTATCCGGCGAGGAGAAGGACTACATGAAGCTGTTCATTCCCTGTGGCGGTGCGGACGATCCCCGTCCCATTAAGATGCGCCAGCGCGGCTCCGACGGCAAGTGGTTCCTGTGGGAGCAGTACCTGCTGACAGGCGTGCGCACCCCGAAGGAAGCCGACCCGTGGGCATAACAGGAGGGAAATAATATGGATATTTGCGGACTTTGGAAAGTCAGGGAAATGCATTTGGTTACCCCGGACGGCGAGAAAGTCTTTACGGCAGACAGTCAGGTCGATAACGATATGTATGCCGAAATTGTCCAGATGTGCAAATATATCATGGAATTTGCACCGGACGGAACGCTCAACACGCTCTTATTCGTGCCCGAAGAGGTGCGCGAAGAGGCGAAAAAGCAGGGCGCGGACATCCGCGAAAACGGATATGCGGTTTTGGAGAGTACCGTATGGAAGGAAGAAGACGGAAAGTTCTACTATGACACCGGGATTCAAGGCGAGGTGTTGGGCGAAGAGGTTGATTCCTTTGCGGAGATTTCACTTCTGCCGGATGACTGCCTTCTCTATAACCTCGGCACGATGATACTCGAGCGTGCGTAAATCGCGCCCTGCTTTAAAACGGCAGCAAAAAAAGAAAATCTTCCGATTAAACGAACCTGCCCCGCCGACTGTACGAACCGTCGGCGGGGCAGGATTTTTTGCCGTCTTTCTGTCTCGATTTCTTGACAAGCGTTTACTTGAAGTATAAAATTAAAATTAAGCAAGGCTTACTTTTCCGGGAGGATAATATGACGCTGAATGAACTGAAAGTAGGAGAGAGTGCCGTCATAACCGCCGTAGGCGGCGAGGGCGCTCTCAGATGCAGATTGCTCGATATGGGACTCATCCCGCGAACCCGTGTGACGCTTCAAAAGGTCGCGCCGATGGGCGATCCGATAGAGATAATGGTGCGCGGCTATGAGCTGACGCTCCGCGTTGACGATGCGAAAAAGATAGAAGTCAGAGCCGAGGAGGATGCAAAATGATATTTGCTCTCGTAGGTAATCAAAACTGCGGAAAGACAACTCTCTTTAACGCACTGACAGGCTCTAATCAGCACGTCGGAAACTTTCCGGGCGTCACAGTCGATCAGAAGATGGGCGCGATAAAAGGCGCATATTGAAGCTGCTTATAGACGCCGGAGCAGATAAAAATAATATCTCCGCTTACTCAAAAAAGAGCATTCGCGACCACTACGAAAACGAATCCGTCTGGCAGATATGCGGCGAGTTTTGGGAGAAGTCAGAATAAGATTTTGGAATTTAACGGAAAGCAAGCGTGTCAGATATATGACAATGCTTGCTT
>JBNMIN010000055.1:0-14122 GCA_050873305.1 Oscillospiraceae bacterium | reverse complement strand
GTCTTTGTCCATAGTCGGGGCGATTCTCTCCGCCTGCTCGATTACAGACACCATGCACCCGAGCGCGTTCAGATATTCCGCCGCTTCAAGCCCCGATGCCCCGCCGCCTATAATCGCGGCGCTTCTCGGTATTGCGTCAAGATTATATACATCGCTCACATCCGTGATGTCCGCGCCGGGAATTTCAAGCTCATTTGGCTTCAAACCCGTGCAGATGAGCAGATTTTTTGAATATATATCATTTTCTCCTGCGGCGGTTGTGAACAGCCCGTCCGCCTTGCCTTTTATATGAGCTTCTGCCTTTATGACTTTCACTCCCGCGCACTCGAGCGAATCGGCGATGCCGCATTTCAGCTGACATATAACATCATTTTTATGCGCGAGCGCAGCGCTGAGATTGAAATCCGCTTCTTTGCAGGTAACGCCGATCTTTTCGGAAGAGAGCGCCTGTTTAAAAATCTTTGCGCTGTGTAGCATTGCTTTCGACGGTATGCAGCCTTGGTTCAGGCACACTCCGCCGAGCTCGCTTTTTTCTATGAGCGCCGTTTTCAGTCCGCTCTTTGCGGCTGCTGCCGCCGCGCTGTATCCCGCGGGTCCGCCGCCGATAACGGTAAGGTCAAAGATATCCATAGGCGCTCCTTTCGCTTTTTTTCAATTATATCCGAAATTTGTCCTGCGGTCAATCGAACGCTCTGTTTTTTGTTGACTTTGAAGGCTGTAAGCATTAAAATTATCGTTGTATAAAAATCTTTTGCTGTGAGGTATTCGATGAAAACACCGGCTTATCACAAATCTCTTGAAACGCTCCATGTCAACTGCCTCGAGCCGCGCGCTTATTTCATTCCCTTTGCGGATGAAAAAACCGCCGCTTCGCGCGAGCGCAGTGAGTCCGCTTATTTTGTTCCGCTCTGCGGCGAGTGGGATTTCCGCTTCTTCAAAAGCTTTGAAGATGTCCTGCGCGAGCCGCCCGAATATGTCGGCGAGCACGGGTTTGATAAGATATCCGTCCCGCGCAGCTGGCAGACCTATACCGACCGCGGCTACGATGTCCCGCTTTACAGCAACCTTGAATATCCTTTCCTGACCGACCCGCCGTTTGTCCCGGATGAGAACCCCTGCGGGCTCTATGTCAGAAAATTTACGCTTGATGAAAAGCTCTCTTCGCGCGATCTGTTTTTGAATTTCGAGGGCGTGGATTCCTGCTTCTATGTCTGGCTCAACGGAAAGTTCGTCGGCTTCAGCGAGGTCTCGCACTGCACGAGCGAATTTGATGTTACGGACTTTGCAGTCAGCGGCGAGAACACCCTCTGCGTGCTGGTTGTCAAGTGGTGCCCCGGTACTTATCTTGAGGATCAGGATTGCTTCAGATTCTCGGGAATTTTCCGCGAGGTCTATCTGCTCGCGCGCGGAAAAGAGAGACTTGATGATATCTTTGTCAAAAGCTATGTCTCCGATGATTTCAACTCCGCCGAACTTCGCGTTGAAGCGAAGCTCAGCGCGCCTTGTGATATAAAATATAAGCTCGTCGCGCCGGACGGAGTTACTGTGTCCGAAGGCATCGGCGGCGAAAATTTCAGCATAACCGTCGATTCTCCCGTTCTCTGGAACGATGAACAGCCCGAGCTGTATGAGCTTTGGCTGACCGTCGGCGACGAAATCGTTCTGCTCGATACTGCGGTGCGCCGCTTCGAAATAAAGGACGGAATCTGCCTTCTGAACGGAAAGGCAGTCAAGGCTCGCGGCATCAACCGCCATGACTCTAATCCCGTCACGGGTCACGCCGTTACGCTCGACAATATGCTCGAAGATATTATGCTCATAAAGCGCGCCAACTGCAATATGATCCGCACGTCGCACTATCCCAACGATCCGCGCTTCCTCGCACTGTGCGATAAATACGGCATAATGCTGACCGACGAAGCCGATATCGAAACCCACGGCATGGGCTACGACTGGGAGGGTGAATGGGACTGGACGCGCTGGTCGCATCTCTCGTCCGCTCCCGAGTGGCGTGAGGCTTATGTCGACAGGGCGAAGAGACTCTTCGAGCGCGACAAGAACCACGGCTGCGTCGTGCTCTGGTCGCTCGGCAACGAGTCGGGAGCGGGCGTCAACCACCGCGCGATGGCGCAGTATATCCGCTCTCGCGATGACCGCTCTCTTGTTCACTATGAGAACTCCCACCTCGAGTTCAAGGCTGTCCCCGAGGGTGAAAATTTTGCCGATATCTCGGATGTCGAGAGCCGTATGTACGCCGGCACGGAATATATAGAGAACTATCTCAATAATAAAGAATATACGAAGCCTTTCTATATGTGCGAATATGTCTGCTCGATGAGCACGGGCGATGTCTATCCGTTCTGGGATCTTGTCGAGAAGTATGACAACAATTTCGGCGGCTGTATCTGGGAGTGGTGCGACCATGCGGTCAATGTCCCGGACAAAAACGGCAATGCTCGCTATTTTTACGGCGGCGATTTCGGCGATTTCCCGAACAGCTCAATATGCTGCATCGACGGACTCGTCTATCCCGACCGCACTCCGCGCCCCGGCTATTTCGATATGAAGCGCGTATATCAGCAGTATTCGGTTGCATATAACGGCGACGGCAGCGTGACCGTCACGAGCCGCAGACGCTTCACTCCGCTTGACGATACGGCAATTCACTGGACTATTTCAGAGAACGGCAAGACCGTTTCGGAGGGAACAACCGCCGCGCTTTCAACACCCGCGCAGGGGAGCGAGACTGTAAAGCTTTTTGCTCCCGCGGATTTTGATTCGCTCTCGTCCTGCCTGCTGACCCTGAACTTTGTTTCAACGAAAGACACCCCTTGGGCGGAAAAGGGCTTCGAAACGGGCTTCGAGCAGTTTGTGCTCAAGGACTATACGCCCTATGTGCCCAAAGAGGGCAAAGTCGAGCTCAGCGAAAATGACCGCTTTGCGGTTATCAAGGCGGGAAATATCGCCTATACTTTTGATAAGCCCTACGGGCGCATATCTTCTATAATTTGCGGCGGCAAAGAGCTGCTGAGCGCACCCGTTGAGCCGCAGATCTGGCGCGCGCCCTGCTATAACAGAGGCTCGTCGGAGATGTGGAGACTCAAGAATTTCAGATATGCCGCGCAGAAAACATATTCCTGCCTCGTCTGCGAGACTGACGGCGGCGTGTGCATCAGGACGAAGATAGCGATCGGCGGACCGTCCTGCCCGCCCGTTATCCACGCCGATGTCGATTACAAATTCACGCCCGACGGCTGCGTGACGCTCTGCTTTGACGGCGATGTTATTGAAAAGTGCCCGATACTGCCGAAAGTCGGCTACAGGCTCTTTATGCCTGCGGAAAATGAAAGCGTCAGCTATTTCGGCTTCGGCCCGAGAGAAGCTTATGTCGACAGATATAAGTCTCAGCGTCTCGGACTCTGGAACACAACGGCTACAGATAATTTTGAGCATTATATCCGCCCGCAGGAGAACGGCGCGCATTACGGCACCCGTTTCGCCGAGGTTTATTCAAACGCGGCTGGACTCAGATTCGAGCCGTTCGGCATGGAACATTTCAGCTTCAATGCCCAGCATTTCACGGCGCAGATGCTCGAAGATACGAAGCATGATTTTGAGCTTGAGCCACTCAAAGATACCGTTGTCAGCCTCGATTGGCGCATGACGGGAATCAGCGAGGCGGAGTATCACAACGACCCCGAGCGCGCGCTTCGCCGTATCGACGAAAAGAAACTCAATTTTGGCTTTGTTATAAGACCGTTTGAAAAATAAGACTTCACGGGAGAGATACAATGTTTCTGAAAGAACTGCTTGAGGGCACGACCGTTGCGGGTGATTATCTGCAGGCGGATATATGCGATATAGTCTACGACTCGCGCAAGGCAAGACCGGGCACGGCGTTTGTCTGCATGAAAGGCGAGACAACCGACGGGCATAAATACGCGAAAAGCGCCTATGACCTCGGCTGCCGCGTGTTCGTCGCGGAAGAGGCGCTCAGCCTGCCCGAGGATGCAATCGTGCTGATGAGCGAAAACACGCGCCGCGACCTCGCGCAGATGAGCATAAACTTCTTCGGCCACCCTGCGGATGAGCTGAAAATGATAGGCATAACCGGCACGAAGGGCAAGACGAGCATAACTTATATCCTGCGCAGCGCGCTCGAAAACTGCGGCATAAAGACAGGCGTTATCGGCACTATCGGCGCATTTTACGGCGACAAAAAAATACCGACCGTCAACACGACTCCCGAATCATATGAGCTTCAGAAAATTCTGCGCGAGATGGCGGACGGCGGCTGCGAGGCTGTCTGCATGGAGGTCTCGTCGATAGGACTCAAGATGAGCCGAGTCCACGGCGTCGAGTTCTATGCCGGGATATTCACAAATCTTTCGCCCGACCATATCGGCGGAAACGAGCATAAGACATTTGAAGAATATGCCTATTGGAAAAAGCAGCTCTATGTCCACAGCGGCTTCACCGTCGCCAACCGTGACGACGCATTTTTTGATGATATCGCCGCCGCATCAAAAGGCGAGGTGATAAGCTACGGGCTCGACGAAAAATGCGATTACTATGCAGAAAATATAAATCCTCTGCGCCGCCCGGGCTTCCTCGGAATAGAGTTCGACTGCAAGAGCAAGTTTGATTCCACGTGGCACGCGCAGGTCAGTATGCCGGGATTTTTCAGCGTCTACAATGTTCTCGCGTCCGTCGCGCTCCTGCGTAAAATGGGCATACCCGTTGAAAAAATGCGCGAGGCGTTTTCGCATGTGAGCATCGACGGCAGAATGCAGATAGTCCATGTCAGCGATGATTACAGCGTCATTATAGACTACGCGCACAACGGTCTGAGTATGGAGAATGTCATTGAGACCGTCCGCGATTATAAGCCCAACCGCGTTGTTGCGCTCTTCGGTTCAACCGGCAACAAAGCGACCATCCGCAGGCAAGAGCTCGGTCTTGTCAGCGCAAAGATGTGCGATTTTATTATAATCACGAGCGACGACCCGGACTTTGAGGATCCGAATGCGATAATAGACGAGATAGCCGACTGGGTCGAAAAAGGCGGCGGAGCGGGCAAATATGTCAAGATAACCGACCGCGCCGAGGCAATAGAATATGCCCTCGACCATATGCAGAAAGGGGATATCCTCCTCCTGCTCGGCAAAGGGCATGAGCATTTCATGAAAGTGAAAGGTGAAAAAATATATTTCAGCGAGCTTGACTGCATTGCGAATTATATGAAAAAGCACGGGATGAAGTAATTTTTATAAAAGTATATATAAAAACGCAAAACCCCGGAGGGCATTCACTCCGGGGTCGCTTGCATTTTATCAGCCGATCTCGATCCTTCTCGATGTCGGCACATTTTCTTCTTTCTTGGGCATAGTCAGGGTCAGAACGCCGTCCTTGTATTCGCCGGTGATGTCCTCAGTCTTGACGGACGAGACATCGAAGCTCCTGCTGAACGAGCCGTAAGACCTCTCGCGGCGGACAAAGTTGCCCTTGTCGTCCTTCTTCTCAGTCTCGCTGCTGCGCTCTGCGCTGATGGTCATGTAGCCGTCCTCAATGTCGACGTGAATGTCTTCCTTCTTGAATCCGGGCAGCTCTGCCTCGAGCACATATTCCTTGCCGTTGTCCTTTATATCAGTCTTGAAGTCTGTTGCGGCCATGTCGCCCCAGAAGTTCTTCTCGAAGTTTTCCATATCTCTGAAAGGATTAAAGAGTGCACGCTGATGTCTGCGTTCATAAGGTGTAAGTTCAAACATAATTGATTCCTCCGTTTGTTGTTTATTGTTATTCATATTGAAGTGGTTGTTTTATTTGTCTGACTGCTCTCCGATTTCCATCGGACTCACTCTCTTTCTTCTCCGGGGGCTCTCGCTCCCTTCGTTTGATTATATAGTACCCCTGCTTTGTTAAAAAAGAATACAGTGATATATGAACAAATTGTAAATACTTAGCACTCTGATTAAACGAGTGCTAAAACACATTCGAAAACACCGCGCAGGTTTTTATCATACGCGGGACATGGGCGGAATATAAATGCATTGACATTTTCTGTTAAGGAGAGGAATGCGATGCAAATCAACGTTATAACGCAGTCGGTCGGTGTCGAAGAGATGCTCGGCAGCTGCACTGCGGAACAGCCGATAGATGCCGATATAACCCTGCCGGATTATTGCCCGGATATCAGGCGTGTGCTCAAATGCCTTGTCACTCCGCGCATAACCGCAGTCCAGACCGCGGGAGACAGAGCGACGGCAGACGGCTCAGCCGGTGTGTGCGTCATCTATGCCGATGAGCAGGGGACGGTCTGCTGCTTCGAGCAGACATATCCGTTTTCAAAATACGCCGATCTCAAGGGCGCGGATGAAAACTGCTGCGTGAATGTGCGCGCCTATACTCAGTATGCCAACTGCCGCGTCGTCAGCCCGCGCAGGCTCGATATCCACGCCGTGGTCAGCGTGGCGTTCGGTATATCCGGCGTAAAAGAGGAGGAGATAATAACCGGGGCAGAGGGCGCGGGAATCCAGCTCAGATGCTGCGACAGCCGCACCGCGAGCCTCGTCGCCTGCACCGAGACCGCGTTCCCGATGAGCGAGACCGTGCCTCTGCCCGACGGCGACCCGGCTGTGTCCTGCGTGCTGAGCGCGCAGGCAGCGGCGCTCGCGCAGGAGATAAAAGTTATAAGCAACAAACTACTTGTCAAGGGCGAACTCACCGTCAGCGCAGTCTGCCGCGGCGAGGGCGGCGAGATATTCAGCTTCGGCCATTCCATGCCGATAAGCCAGATAATAAACCTCGAGGGCATTGACGAGGACTGCACCTGCTGCGTCTTCCTGCCCGTAACTTCGCTCGAAGTTCTGCCGAAAGCCGACCAGGCGGGCGACAACAGACTGATTGATATCAGCGCGCGCGTCGGCGCGGGAGTCAAGGCTTATCGCGAGCTGAGCTTCCCGACCGTCACCGATGCCTATTCCGTCTGCTGCGACCTTGAAACAAAGAGCCGCAACGCCGATTTCGCGGTCATCGCCGATAAATTCAACGATACTTTCACCTGCCGCAGCACGCAGGATCTGCCGGAGGCGAGGCAGATTTTGGCTCTCTGGTGCTCCGACTTATCCAAGAACGTGGCGCAGGACTCCGACGGAATAATAATCTCCGGCGAACTGACGCTCCATTTTCTCTATACCGATGCCGAATCCCAGCCCTGCTACGCCCAGCGGCAGACGAACTACGAGTACCGCCGAGCGGTCAGAAAGTGCGGCGATCTCAAGTGCTCGCCGTGTATCGAGATAACCGCCGCGAGCGCCGCCTGCGCTTCGGGCAGCGCCGATGTCAGGGTCGAGATGAATATTTCCGGCTGCATTTTCGACAGTGTCCGCCGCAAGACCGTCACTTCTATAGAATGTTCCGATTCCGACGGCAAAAAGACGTGCGGCGCCGCGCTGACGGTCTATTTTGCGGATGCGGGCGAGGAGATATGGGATATCGCGAGGCGGTATAACACGACCGTCGAAGCGGTGGAGCAGGAAAACGGCATAACGGGCGAAACGGTGGCGCAGAAATGCATGCTGCTGATACCCGGAGTCTGAGGAGGGATAACTGTGCAGGAGAGAAATATTTACAGCGACATTGCAAAGCGCACTCAGGGCGATATTTATATCGGCGTTGTCGGCCCTGTCAGAACCGGAAAATCAACGTTTATAAAGCGTTTCATGGATGCCCTCGTTCTGCCGAATATCGAGAGCCAGAGCGTGCGCGACCGTGCAACCGATGAGCTCCCGCAGTCCGCGGCGGGGCGCACAATAATGACCACCGAGCCGAAATTCATTCCCGAAAACGCGGTTGAGATATCGCTCCAAGCGGAGGCGACATTCCGCGTGCGGCTTATAGACTGCGTGGGATATATCGTCCCGAGCTCCCTCGGCTATATCGAGGGCGAGAGTCCGCGGATGGTAAAAACCCCGTGGTTCGAGCATGAGATACCGTTTAATATGGCGGCGGAGATAGGCACGCAGAAGGTCATCAGCGAACATTCGACAATAGGTCTTGTCATAACGACCGACGGCTCGATAAGCGAGATTCCGCGCAGCGAATATGAAGAAGCCGAGGGCAGGGTGATATCTGAACTAAAAGGTCTCAAAAAGCCATTCGTTGTCCTTCTGAACAGCACGAATCCTGAGTCCGACGAGGTCAAAAATATGGCGGCGTCGCTGACCGATAAATACGGTGTGCCCGTCATGCCTGTGAACTGCCTCGAGATAGGTGAGGAGGAGATAAAAGAGATTCTCACTCAGGTGCTCTTCGAGTTCCCTGTCAAAGAAGTCAGTGTCGGTCTGCCTGGTTGGGCTATGACCCTCAGCCGCGATCATTGGCTGCGTTCCGGACTTTGCAGCGCCGTGAGCGAAGCAGCGCAGAATCTCCGCACCCTCCGTGATGTAAAACACCTTGCCGAGGATATCTGCTCGTGCGAGTATGTGACGGGCGCAAAGATAGCGAAAATGGATCTGTCCTGCGGCGCGGCGCGGATAGAGGCGCAGATAGACGGCAGTCTCTTCTATAAGATACTCGCCGAGGAGACGGGGCTCGATATCTCCGGCGAGCAGGATCTGATGAGCTGTATGCGCGAACTCGCCGCCGTGCGCCGCGAATATGAGCGGCTCAAGGGCGCGCTCGACGAAGTCGAAGCGACGGGCTACGGAATAGTCATGCCGTCGCTCGATGAACTGAGCCTCGAAGAGCCGGAGATAATGCGCCAGGGCGGCAGATACGGCGTGCGCCTGCGCGCCTCCGCTCCGTCGATACACATGATGAAGGCGAATATAACAACCGAGGTCGCGCCGATAGTCGGCTCGGAGTCCCAGTCCGAAGAACTCGTCAACTATATGCTCAAGGAGTTCGAGGAGGACCCGACAAAGATATGGGAGTCGAATATCTTCGGCAAGTCCCTTCATGAGCTCGTCAACGAGGGACTGCACAACAAGCTCTACCGTATGCCCGCCGCGGCGCGCATGAAGCTGCAGGAGACACTCGAAAAAGTCATCAACGAGGGGTGCAGCGGACTCATCTGCATCATCCTGTAAAAAATATCGGCTGTGCCCGAGGTTTAGGCGCAGCCGATATTTTTATATTAACTCTTGACACAAACAAATGTTCTGATGTATAATATGTACGAACAAATGTTTGAAACCTGGTGAGAATGTGGATCTGTTTGATAAGCTGGAGATACTTTCCGATTCAGCGAAATATGATGTCGCCTGCACGAGCAGCGGAACGGACAGATCCTCGGGCGGCGAGGGGATAGGCAACGCCGCCGCGTGCGGTATATGTCACAGCTTCGCGGCGGACGGCAGATGTATATCCCTGCTGAAAGTCCTCATGAGCAACGCCTGCGTCTTTGACTGCAAATATTGCGTCAACCGCGTCTCCAACGATGTCCGCCGCGCGACCTTTTCGCCGCGCGAGCTTGCGGAGCTGACGATGAATTTTTATCGCCGAAATTATATCGAGGGGCTTTTTCTCTCGTCAGCCGTCGTCGGAAGTCCGGATTATACCTGCGAGCGCATGATCGAAACTCTGCGCATCCTGCGCGAAGAATACAAATTCGGCGGATATATCCACGCCAAGGCGATTCCCGGCGCGGATAACGCGCTGATAACTCGTCTCGGTATGCTCGCAGACAGAATGAGCGTCAATATCGAGCTGCCGTCGAACAACAGCCTGCAAACTCTTGCGCCGGATAAAACAAAGGAGTCGATACTCCGCCCGATGGGGCTTATTACAAATAAGATAAAAGAGAGCTCGGCGGAGCTTGTCAGGTATAAGCACGCGCCGCGCTTCGCCTCCGGCGGTCAGAGCACTCAATTGATAGTCGGCGCAACGCCCGACAGCGACTATCAGATAATGTCGCTCTCCGCGGCGCTCTATAAAAAATATGAACTCAAGCGCGTGTTCTATTCGGCGTATATCCCGGTCGTCGAGAATCCGCTTTTGCCCGCAAAGACAACGGAACCGCCGCTTCTGCGCGAGCACAGACTCTATCAGGCGGATTGGCTTTTGCGCTATTACGGTTTCGACGCTAATGAACTTCTCGATGAAAAGCACCCGTTCTTAAACCCCTATGTTGACCCGAAATGCAACTGGGCGCTCAATCACATGGAGCAGTTCCCGCTCGAAATAAACCGCGCAACAAAGGAAGAACTGCTGAGAATACCGGGCGTCGGTGTGCGCAGCGTTCAGCGAATTTTGGCTGCTCGGCGCGTCTCGCCCCTGAGCTTTGAAGATCTCAAAAAACTCGGCGTGGTGCTCAAACGCGCTCAGTATTTTATAACCTGCAAGGGCAAGCATTTAGCGGGACTCAATGTCAATCCCGACAGAGTCCTCGGCTCGTTAATTTCCGAGCGGTGTCGGTCGCTTTTGCCGAATATGCAGGGCGAACAGCTGAGCCTGTTCGACAACAGGATAACAAGAGAGGATGTAGTACAATGTCTGCACGGTCAGATGTAACATATGTATATGACGGCTCGTTCGAGGGACTTCTGACGGCTGTTTTCGAGAGCTTTGAGAGCCGTGAGCTGCCGTGTTCTATAGTTGCGGAGGATGAGTTCGTGCCGACTCTCTTCGCGTGCAAAACCGTTGATACCGACCCTCAGAAGGCAGACAGAGTCCGCCGCGGGCTCAAAAATGTCAGCGTCGATGTCTGGAACGCCGTGCGTCTCGGATATCTGACCTGCGTCGAGGACAGGGGAACGCTCATCAACGATTTTGTGCATATGGCGATGCACTACGGCGCGGGTGTCATGCGCATGCTCGCCGACGATACCGTTTCGCGCCTGACGAAAGCCGTCCGCGCCCTCAAACAGGAGAGCCATAAATACACCGGCTTTGTCCGCTTCAGCATCAGTGAGGATAACACCCTCACTTCGATTATTGAGCCGAAAAATTCCGTTCTGCCCCTGCTCGCGCCGCATTTCTGCGACAGATATCCGAACGAATCGTTTCTCATATATGACAAGACCCATTCGCAGGCGCTCGTATGGCATAACAGGCAGAAAATGATTATCCCGTTAGACGGTTTCGAGCAGCCGCAGGCGGGGGATGAGGAGCTGTATTTCCGCGCGCTGTGGAAGCATTTCTATGATACAGTCGCTATCGAGGCGCGGTATAATCCCAGATGCCGCATGAGTTTCATGCCCAAACGCTATTGGAATCAGCTCCCGGAAATGGACAAGAGCAATTCGCCCGATGCCGTGCGCGGAGTCAAAAGAATCGGAGCATAAAAAAGCAGGAGCCGTGGGGCTCCTGCTTTTGATATTTTTTAATCCTGCGCGTGATTGAAAAGCTTGATTTCGTCGTTATCCGTGAACTCTGCAATGATTCCGTTTTCGTCAACCGTCGCGAATATCGCGCTGTGGCTCTTCATTGTGAGCGTCCATTTGACATCGGGATATATCTTCCCGAGCCTGTTTGTGACTATCGCTATCTTCGGCGAAAGCCCCTTTGCGAATTTCCACGAGGTCGAGCCGTAGTAGCCGTGGTGTCCGACCTTGAGAATGTCAACTTTATGGAGCTTCGGCAGAAGAATTTCTTCGAGTCCAGTAGTTCTCGTTATATCCGATGCGAGGAATGCGCTCCGTTTGCCTTTTTCGACCATCGTTCCGACCGATTCGGCGTTTTCGCCCTGTCCGTGGAGACGCGCGTCATCGAGTGCTGTATTGTAGAAAGTAAGCGTGAAGTCACCGAATTTGAACGGCTCGCTCGGTATGTCTGAAGTAACAACTGTGCCCCTGTTCTGAAATGCCTTTACCGTGTCGGCGTATGTTGTTTCGATGCCCCAGCCGTTGTATTCGTATTCGTGGGCTATTTCGCGGTTGACGGGCTTTATGTAAAATGTCTTTACCGTGATATCCGGGTCGTTGGCTATCGCCTCAAATGTGCCGACATGGTCGTAGTGGTTGTGCGTGCCGAGCGCAAATTCAAGCGTCACCTTGCCCTCTGCGTCGCCTGCGGCTTTTTTCAGATATTTTATAACAGCCTCTTCGCTGCCGTTGTAGCTGAGCTTTCTGCGCGGATTTCGGTCGCCCTCGCCGGAGTCGATGAGCGCGAATTTGCCGTTTGATTCTATGAGTATTGCGTCGGAGTTGTATGTGTTGAGAAAATGTATCCTGTCCGCCGTGCCGTCCGACGAAAACTGCGCCGGGGTAATTTCGAATTTATTCTGATATCTGTTGCACATCGCAACGCAGATTATATCCAGCGAGAAGACCGAAAGCATTATCACCATCATTATCCATGTCGCAATTTTTTTGATTAGCTTGTCCCTTGTCATATTCCCTCCGAAGCGCAAAAATAAAAACGCTTTTAAAAGTATATCATACTTTTTCGGTAAATGTCCATATGCAGACGTGCCAAAAAGCGCCGAATTTAATTGTATTCGGCGCTTTTTTGTGATATCATATATATATTAAATGCAATACTAATCCCGATTTTCGCCCTTGGGGTCGATAGCCTGCATTATCAGCGAGCCGAAGAGCATGACTCCCATGCTCGGGCGGATGCAGTCTATCGCGTCCTTTGCGAGATATATGCATCTCCAGTAGTCAAATCCGCGCCCCGCGAGCAGCAGCGCGCAGACGGCGAGGGTGAAGAGCAGCTCAAGAATAATGACCGCGCCGAGCAGCATCCTGCGCGAAACGGGATTTATGTAGCTTAAATTTTCTGTGATTTTTTCTTTTATGCCGCGCATATCCGCACCTCCGTTTGTTTGATTCTAACCCGGAGCGCGATTTTTCGCAATGCAAAGATTTTTACTTTTGAGGAAAGGAGAGGAAAACGAATGTCCGTCGGAATATCCACCGCCTGCTTTTATCCCTCGGCGACCGAAGAGGCTCTGCGCTACGTTGCCGAAGCGGGAGCAAAAGTCACTGAGGTGTTTTTTAACTCGCCGTCGGAATTGGAGCCGGATTTTCTCCGCCGCATTTCGTCTATAGCCTCTGACAGCGGCATCCGCATCCGCTCGATACATCCGTTTACCTCGTTCGCCGAGGGCTATATCCTCTTCAGCCAGTATGAGCGCCGCTTCGACGATTACAGGGAGTTTTATAAAAAATATTATGCCGCCGCATCCGCGATAGGCGCTAAAATAGTTGTGCTCCACGGCGCAAAGCTGCCGGTGAATATCAGCACGGACGAATACGCCGAGCGTCTTAGTTTGCTCGTCCGCGACGCGCAGGAGCAGGGGATAGTCCTCGCCCAGGAAAATGTTGTCCATCATAACGGGCAGACGCCGGAGCTTATGAACGAGCTGAAATCGCGTCTCGGTGCGAATTTCCATATGGTGCTCGACATCAAGCAGGCGTACCTCGCCGGAGTCGACCCGATAGAATTTTTCAGAGAGTTTTCCGATAATATCTGCCACATACATCTGAGCGACCACGACGAGAATCACAAGTGCATTCCGCCGTTTGACGGAAATTTTGATTTCGCCGCCCTCTTTTCGCTCATGAAAGAAAACGGATATTCCGGCGACTGCGTTATCGAGCTCTACCGTTCGGGTTTCGAACGCATAGATCAGCTGACAGATTCGATGCGAAGACTCGAAAAGCTTGACATTTGACCGTTTTTGTGCGATAAATATTATATGTTCATCAGGGAGTGATAGCTTTGAAGTGTCCGTTCTGTGGTTTTGAAGAGAGCAAGGTCATCGACTCGCGTCCCACCGACGAGGGTGAGAGAATACGCCGCCGCCGCGAATGCATCAGCTGCGGCAAGCGTTTCACGACCTATGAGATAATCGAGACCGTGCCGATAGTTGTTGTCAAAAAGGACAAGTCGCGCGAGGTCTTTGACAGAAACAAGCTTTTCAACAGCATGCTCAAGGCGTGCGAAAAGCGCCCGGTCTATATGGAACAGCTCGAAAAGGCAGTCAGCGAGATTGAGGCTGTGCTCCAGAATTCGCTCGACCGCGAGGTAACTACCGTCTATATCGGCGAGCTCGCGATGGAGAAGCTCAAGAGCATCGACGAAGTCGCCTATGTCCGCTTTGCTTCCGTCTATAGGCAGTTCAAGGATATCAATACATTCATGGACGAGCTCGCAAAGTTGCTCAAAGAAAAAT
>JBNMIN010000054.1:0-14409 GCA_050873305.1 Oscillospiraceae bacterium | reverse complement strand
GCAATACTTTTTCTCCCTGCCGCAGTGCGGGCACAGATTGCCTTTTACATATTCGAGATCGGCTTCGCACTTTTCGCACACGGGCATATCCGGCGGCACAACTTTGCCGCACAGGGCGCAGCGGCGCGGGAAGAGAGCATATGAGATATATTCAAGCGCCGACATCTTCATTCTTCGTTCACCAGAAGAAAATGCTTGAGCGCGGAATAGCGTCTGGCTTTTTTGTCGTTCGCCGCCATAGCGTAAATCTGACTCTGGCTGCCGACGAGGACAAGTATTTTTTTCGCGCGGGTGACTCCCGTATAGAGCAGATTTCTGTAAGCAAGGCGCGGCGGCACGCCGATTATCGGCATTATGACCGCGGGGAACTCGTTGCCCTGGCTCTTGTGAACGGTCACGGCGTAGGCAAGCTCGAGCTCCTGCAAAGCTTCAAACGGGATAACCGCCTTGCGCTCGTCAAACATTATCTCCGCCATGCGCGAGCGAAGATCGACCTTTCTGAGAATACCTATATCGCCGTTGAAAATCCCCGTTCCGTCGCCGTCGGGGCCTGTCCACTCGATATCATAGTTGTTGCGCGTCTGCATGACCTTGTCGCCCGTGCGGAACACTGTCGCGCCGACGGTAGTTTCGGGCTTCGAGGCATCCGGCGGATTAAGTGCCGCCTGCATGACGCGGTTGATATTGTTCGTGCCGCACTCGCCCATTCTTGACGGGCAGATGACCTGGATATCATCGAGCGGCGAATACCCATAGGCACGGGGCAGGCGCGCGGCGCACAGATCCGAGACGGTCTTTGCCGCGATAAACGGCGAATCAGTCCGCATGAAGAAGAAGTCTTTGTCGCGCACACCGAGCTTCGGCGGCTCGCCCTTGACTATTCTATGGGCGTTTTCGACTATCAGGCTCTCCATCGCCTGGCGGAAAACCTCGGTCAGCTCAACGACCGGAATGACCCCGGAGGCTATCATATCGTGCAGGACATTGCCCGCGCCGACGGGCGGCAGCTGATCCGAATCGCCGACCATAACAAGGCGGCAGCCTATCGGAAGCGCCTCAAGGAAGCTTGAAAAAAGAGTTATATCTACCATCGACAGCTCGTCGAGGATAACTGCCTGAGCGTCGAGAGGATTGCGTGCGTTGCGCGAGAACTGCGGGCGATCGTGCTTGTCCCACTCGACTTCGAGCAGTCGGTGGATGGTCTTGGCGGGTCTTCCCGTGACCTCGCTCATGCGCTTTGCGGCGCGCCCGGTCGGTGCGGCGAGCGCGACCTTGAGCCCGTCATCTTCAAACAGCTGGAGAATTCCGTTCAGGGTCGTTGTTTTTCCCGTTCCGGGGCCGCCGGTCAGGATAAGCAGACCGCGCTCGATGGCGGTGACTATCGCCTTTCGCTGGAGATCGCCGTATTTTATACCGTTCTTTTTCTCTATTCTGTCAATCTCCCTGTCCGCCGCTTTTCTGCCTGCGGGAGGGAATCGGAGTATCTGTTTCATGCGCTCCGCCGAGGACTTTTCCGCCTTGTAGATATTCGGCAGAAATAAGAACTCGCGGTTATCGATAAACTCGCTGACGAGCCTGCCCGAGCCTATTAATTCGTCGATGGTTATATCCACCGTGTCCTCGTTAGTCGAGAGCAGCTCGGCGCACGGAGAAAACATCTTCTCGCGCGGGATGCAGGTATGCCCATTCGAGAGGTTGTGGCTCATGACATGCAGAACGCCCGCCTGGAGCCGATACCCGTTATCGGGCGGGTCGGGAAGCTGATCCGCGATGAACTCGGCTCGCTCGAAGCTGAATCCCACTCCCTCGCCGCACAGCGCATAGGGGTTGCGTTTGATTATATCTGCGGCGCGCACGCCGAACGCATTGAAAGCTTTGACACATTCGGCGGTTGTCATGCCGTATTTTTCGAGCGATATCATAATTTCGCGCACGGCGAACTGGCGCTTGAAATCCGCGCTGATCTGCTTCGCCTTTTCGGGCGATATGCCGCGAATCTGCGCGAGGCGCTCGGGGTCGTTTTCGATTATATCAAGAGTGTTCTCGCCGAACTTGTCAACTATTTTGACCGCAAGCTTCGAGCCGATGCCCTTGACTCCGCCCGCGGCGAGATAGCGGAGGATATCGCCTGCGGACGCGGGCATTTTATGCTCGCAAAGCTCGACCCTGAACTGGCGTCCGAAGGAGGCATGAAAATCCCAATAGCCGGAGAGTTCAAGCAACTCACCGGCTTTGAGCTCGGGCATGACGCCGACTGCGGTTATCAGCTCATCGCCGCTTTCGAGCTCGAGAACCGTGAACCCGTTTTCGGGATTCGCAAAGGTCACATCGTTTATCACGCCGCTTATGCGTATCCTCTCATGTTCCTCCATTTATATATCCTTTCGGGAAACGAACTTTTCAAATTCGCCGGGGGAGCAGAGATAAAGCCCCTCACAGCTTCTGCACATTCTTCTGCACTCTTCGATCTGTTTTTCGTCCATACCGAGATCGAGAATCACAACGGCTTCTTTATCGCCGAGCATTCCGCTGCGAAGCCTTTGGGCATAACCCTTCCCCGCGGCATCGGTCATTCCCGCTCTTGCGGGGATAACGACGATATATCTGCCGTTTGAGCGCGGATGCAGAATTTTCAGCAGTATGTAATACGATATGCTGACCACGCCGATGAGCACGAACGACGCAAAGATGCCGAGAAGCACTCCGTCCGACATTGATATCACCTCAGCACATCATATGCCGGGGACACACGGCGGGTTACATATCGGATTAATCAAATAAGCGAGCAGGCCTGTAAGCCGAGTTTTGTCTTTTAAGGCAACTATCTGTCTAGGCGTACCGTTGCCGATACGCTCAAGCCACCTGTCGGAGAGAATTACGCCGAGCAAGCGCGGAGCTTTCGCTCCTCTCCGGTCGGTGTTGCTCCGGATAGGGTTTGCAGGGCAATGCGGTTCCCCGCACGCCGGTGAGCTCTTACCTCGCCTTTCCACCCTTACCCGCAAAGCGGGCGGTATATCTCTGTTGCACTTTCCCTAAGGTCACCCTCGGCGGCCGTTAGCCGTTATCCTGCTCTGTGAAGCTCGGACTTTCCTCATTGATCTTATAAAAAGATCCCCGCAGCTGCCCAGCCTGCTCGCTATCTATTTATTGTAATTCAAAATGCGCCGCATGTCAAACAAATGATGAAAACAAAGTGTAAATTCGGAGAGGCTCAAAGCGTGTATTTTTGTGCGCGGCAGACAAATGAGGGCAGTGCAGCAAAAGAGAAAGCAGTCACAACGGATGATGTGTTGTGACTGTCGGTTATTTGTTGTTTGTGCGGTGGGGAATGGGTGCGTGAATTGAGTGTTGCCGCAATCATTCACTTTTTTACATAATCTTTCTTTTCCAACACAACCGGGGTTACATTGCCTTCATAGAATTTATAAGTTTCCCCGATAATATGTCCTCCCATGCCGCAAACAATTTTTACGGTAACATCACGGGCATCCATATATATTTTATCAATTCCCATATCAAACAGCTCATCAAATGAAACTTTCGCCAGCTTTGTTCCGATATGTTTTCCCCTTGCTGTTGGAAATACCACAAAACGTCCCCAGTGAGTTTCATTATCTTCCTGCCATGCGGCAGTCGCTGCATAGATTTTTCCGTCTGCTTTCGATTCAGCGCACCAGCAAATAGGTTTTTTAGCCAAAAAGGTATCTATATCATCCGCAGGGATTCCCTGTTCGCCATGAAAAACATCTGCTTGCATTGCAAGGATGCGCGGTATTTCATCTTTGGTCGCTTGCCTGAAAATAAAATTATCCATAAAAATCCCTTCTTCGCGGGCGGATGATATCCGCCCCTACAGGATTGTGCTGATTTATAATATTGTACGGTTGCCTATCGTCGATATTTACGCCGGCGCCCCATCTTATTGGCACACACAATTGCCGTTGCTTATTTCAATTTCTTCTCGCGGCAAATGCCTTTATACGGTTCGTCGGTGCAGGTACCTGCGGGGACGAAGCCCAAGTTTTCATAATATTTTGCGAGCGGTTCGTTATCTTCGGACGAGTCGAGGCGGAGATATTTTTTGTTTATACTCAGGGCGTACTCCCCTGCGCGGCGCAGAAATTCCGCGCCCGCATCGCCCACTCCGACTTTTGAGACGAGGTTATGGACATAGATTGCGGGGGCGTCGTCGCTCCAGCGGCTGTCGTGTTCAAGAAGCACGGCGGCGCAGAGTATCGCTCCGTCTTTGTCTTCAAGCGCAAAGGCTCGACCGTCTCGGCATTTTTGTTCGTAGTAGGACAGCGGATAGACTTCGTCATAGCCCATGACATTCCACTGCTCTATCCCCTTTTCGTCCATCCATTTCATCCGTTCGAGAACAAGATCAAACATCTGCGGGGCTTTTTCGGGCGACAGTTTTATGAATTTGTGTTCTTTCATCTTTTCACCATATAAAACACGCCCGGAAGTAATTATCCGGGCGTTAAATTATTTATGCGTTTTTATGGACTCTCGTCAGTATATCAGTGCCGCCGAGGACATTGAAATGCTTGATATGGACGAGCGGCTGAGACAGGTCGTTGTTTGCGGGCATCTTGTTGTCGATGCCGCCGAGCAGGCTCGCGCCGTCCGAGCACTCAACTCTGACATTCTCGGGCAGATAGATATCGACTCCGCCGAGAATCGAGGTGACGCTTATGGTTATCTCGTCGTTTATCTGCGCCTCGCTCAGGTCAACCTCAAGACTGCCGAGGATTGCGAAGCAGTGAGCGCCGAGCAGGTTGCCGGTCGTGTTCTTATAAACGCCGCCCGAGCAGACCGCTGTATAAGTGGGCTTGCTTTCCTGCGAAATGGGTCCGCTGTTGTCATCGAGATGCTTTTTGAGCTTCTTCGTCTTGACGGTGCTGAATATCAGCCAGAAGCCGACTGCGACAAGCGCGATAGCGATTGCGAAATGGTTCATGCGCTCTGCGGGCACCCACTGGGGGTTGCACTTGAGCAGCAGCCACACGCCGACCGCGACAGCCGCAACATTGAGCAGGTCAAGACCCGAGGCTATCATACTGCCGATAGCGGGGACAATAATAAACACTGTCCACCAGCCGCTCAGCTCGCCTATCTCCCAGAAGCCGAACGCCGAGCCAAGGAATATGATTCCTGCGGCAACGACCGCTATTCCGAAAAATATCTTATTCAGATTCTTTCTCATTTCCGTCTGCCTCCTCATTGTTCTGAGCGTCGGACTGCTCCGGCACTTCAGCAGGTTTGCTGTCATCACTCTGTGCACTGAGCGGATCAAGAGTGCCGCCGTGCATTATCGTTTCAAACTCCTCGCCGCTTATCTTCTCGCGCTCAATAAGCGCGCCCGCGACTGCGTGGAGCCTGTCGATATGCTCTTTGAGGATATCCTCGGTTCTGCCGTAAGCCGTGGTGATGATGCGGTTGATCTCCTCATCGATCTCAGCGGCGGTCTCCTCGGAATAGTTCTTCAGGTGAGAATAATCTCTGCCGAGGAACACTTCATCGTTGCCCGAACCGAAGGTTATCGGACCGAGCTTCTCGCTCATGCCGTACTTCGTGACCATCTTGCGCGCGATATCCGTAGCGCGCTCGATATCATTCGACGCGCCGGTCGAGACATCGCCGATTATCAGCGCTTCGGCAACTCTGCCGCCGAGCAGGCTGACAAGGTTATCGAGCATCTCGTTCTTTGAATGATAGCTCTTATCCTCGGTCGGGAGGTACATTGTGTATCCGCCCATCTGCCCTCTTGGGACGATTGAGACCTGATGAACCGGGTCGTTATATTCGAGATAATAGGCGGAGACTGCGTGGCCTGCCTCGTGATAAGCGGTCAGGCGCTTCTCCTTGTCGGTCATCTTGTGGCTCTTTTTCTCTGTGCCTGCGACGACCTTTATCATCGCCTCTTCTATCTCGGTCATGGTGATGGCTTTTTTATCGCGGCGCGCGGCGAGAAGAGCCGCTTCGTTGAGCAGATTCTCGAGGTCTGCACCGGTAAAGCCGATTGTTGTTTTTGCAATAGTGGCAAGATCGACATCGGGGCCGAGGGGCTTGCCCTTGGCGTGGACTTTGAGGATAGCCTCGCGCCCTTTGAGGTCGGGATAGCCGACTGTTACCTGACGGTCAAATCTGCCGGGACGCAGAAGCGCGGGGTCGAGGATATCGGGGCGGTTGGTAGCCGCGATGATTATAACGCCCTCGTTTGCGCCGAAGCCGTCCATCTCGACGAGCAGCTGGTTAAGAGTCTGCTCGCGCTCGTCGTGTCCGCCGCCCATACCTGCGCCTCTGTGGCGTCCGACGGCGTCTATCTCATCGATAAAGATTATCGAGGGTGAATTTTTCTTTGCTTCATTGAAAAGGTCGCGCACACGGGAAGCGCCGACACCGACATACATCTCGACGAAATCCGAGCCGGAAATCGAGAAGAACGGCACGTTGGCTTCGCCCGCGACAGCCCTTGCAAGCAAGGTTTTACCTGTGCCGGGAGGGCCTACGAGCAGAACGCCGCGCGGTATTCTCGCGCCGAGCTTGTTGAAATGTGAGGGATCCTTGAGGAAGTCAACTATCTCGCTGAGCTCCTCTTTCTCTTCGTCGGCGCCCGCGACATCGTCAAACGTCGTTTTGCGGCTCTCGTCCTTTGCACGCTTGACGCGCGCCTTGCCGAACGAAAGGGTGCGGTTGTTCTCGTTGTTCATGGCGTTGTTCATCTTGCGGAACATATAGAACAGAAGCACGGCAAGAATGACGAGCATGAGAAGCGTCGGGACGATATTGAGAAGCAGCGCACCGGTCGAGCCGGTCTCGTACTGCGCCTTTATCGGGGCGTCCGGATGCGCTCTGTTATATGCGATAACGCCGTTGTGTATGTCCTCCTGGAACATGCTGACGTTCGGGACGGTGTAGGTATACACCTTGTTGTCGCCCTTGAGCTTGAACTCAAGCGCGCCGCTCGACATATTCAGATCGTATTCCGTGACCTTCTTGTCGTCGAAATACTGCACGACCTGATAATACTCAAGCTTTTCCTTCTTCTGCTGTCTTGCATAGAGGGAAACGCCGGAGATTATGAGGACGGGTATAAGAATATACGGTATCCATGCCAGCGCTTTTCTTGCGCCGCTGTTGGTATCTTTCTTGTTATTTTTCAAACGTCAAATCACTCCTATGACTGCCGAAGTTTTCTTGAATGAGCCGCTCTTACTTCTCATAGACCGAACGGCTGAGCACGCCGAGGAAAGGCACGTTGCGGTACTTCTCGGCATAGTCGAGACCGTAGCCGACAACGAACTCGTCGGGCACTTCCGTTCCCGCATAGTCCGCCTTGAGATCCTTTATCATGCGGCGCTCGGGTTTATCGAGGAAGGTGCATATCTTTATGCTCGCGGGTCTGCGCGCTCTGAGCATCTCGGATATGTAATGGAGGGTCTTGCCGGAATCGAGGATATCCTCGACCAGAAGAAGATCGTAGCCCTCTATAGGTCTGTCAAGGTCTTTGATTATCTTGACTTCGCCGGAGCTTTCGGTTCCCGAGCCGTAGCTCGAAACCGCCATGAAGTCTATCTCGCAGGGTATCGTTATCGCTCTCATGAGATCCGCCATGAACACGACCGAGCCTTTAAGGACGCTGACCATGAGCAGCTTTTTGCCCTTGTAGTCCTCGCTTATCTGCCTGCCGAGGCGGGAGACTATCTCGTGTATCTGCTCTTCGCTGAGCAATACTCTCTCTATATCCTCTATCATTGTTTTTCCCTCCGTATTATAAGCACATTTTCAGTGTTTTTTCCGACGCGGCAGCGTCTGTCCGCGCCGAATCCCTCAACCCACAGCACACCCGACTCGTCGCGCAGCACTGCGACATCGCAGCGGCTCTCCGGCGGGACATGTGCCTCATTGAAAAGTTTTTTCAGGCTTTTTGTGCATCCGCGCTTTGCAAGGGTCAGTTTATCGCCCGCGCGGCGGCTCCCGACTTGAACTTTTCCATTTATTCTATCACAATCAATGCAATAATCCAACATATCTTTGTGAATTTTTTGTGTATCAAAGAAAACTTTTTTGTTAACCCGACAAATTGAAACGCGCCCGCTATGGCATATCGAGCCGTTTATGCACTCGGGCTCGACATCTTCGAACCACTCTTTCCCCGGCTTTACGGGAGTTTTAAAGCGAATAATATCGCCGTCCGAAACGGCAAAAATATCGGGCGACAGCTGAATTTTTCCGCCGACTTGGAGAATGTTTTCAACTGCATTTACAGTCTTAAAATCCGCCGACTTCGGGCATACATTTTTAATAGCGCCGAGCAGAGCGCGGCGGCGTATCGCCGGATGAGCCGAAAGCAGGGTTTCGCACGAGAGCCCGCTATCTTTTTGAGCGGACGTCAGAAGCGACTCCGTTTCGCACTCGAGAAAATCCTCATCAAGTGCTGCATTCTGAGAAAAATGCGAGGCGTTCTCCTCAAAAGCGGAGTTTATCTCCTTGAGCGCCGGGACTGCGATATGGCGAATTTTATTGCGGCTGTAATCGAGAGTCAGATTGGTGCTGTCAGTCACGAAATCGAGAGAATTTTCGCGGCAGAACGCTTCTATATCTTCTCTCGTGCAGAATATCAGCGGTCTTATGATATTCCCGCGGACGGGCGGTATGCCGCACAGACCTTTCAGCGACGAGCCGCGCGCGAGGTTGAAGAGCATCGTTTCGGCGTTGTCGCTCGCGGTATGGGCGGTTGCGATCTTCGCGTTTTTGTCTATCGATTCGAAGAACTCATAGCGCACTCTTCGCCCGCACTCTTCGCAGCTTTCCCCGCTCTGTTTTGCGAGAGCTGCGACATCGGCGTGCAGGACTTCAAAGCGAAGAGAGTTCTTTTCGCAGAAGGAGCGCACATATTCCTCGTCGCGCCGCGCCTCCTCACCGCGCAGCCCGTGATTGACATGGGCGACGGTCAGGGACAGCGAATACCGCTCGCTTATTTTCATAAGAAAGAGCAGCATTGCCATTGAATCGGCACCGCCCGAGACCGCGGCTATGACCGCAGCTCCCGGGCTGAGCATATTATATTTTTTCACGGCGCTGAGCGCTTTATCAAGCATTCTGAATCTTCTCCACGCCCATGAACAGAGTGTGATCCGCATCCCAGATGAAATCGACGGTCTTGGTCGGACCGTGTCTGTTCTTGGCAACAATGACCTCGACCTCGTTGGCAACGGGCGCGGTGGGCGCGGGCTCATCGTCGCCGTCCGGGTCGTCTTTTTCGTTCTTGTAATATTCCTCACGATAGAGCATGAGGACTATATCCGCATCCTGCTCAATAGAGCCCGATTCACGCAGATCGGACAGCTGCGGACGGTGAGATTTTCCTCTGCCCTCGGTGCCTCTGGAGAGCTGGGCGCAGCAGATGACGGGGATATTCAGATCCTTCGCCATGAGTTTGAGGCTTCGGGTTATCTCGGTAACCTCCTGCACGCGGCTTTCGACCTTTGTGCCGGAGCGGATGAGTCCGAGGTAATCTATAATAATACAATCGACATTCTTGAGTCTGCGTGCGCGCGCTTTCATCTCGGCGACAGTTATCGTGCTCGTATCGTCAAAATACAGCTCGCAGTCGTTGAGCGAAGCGGTGGCAAGTCCGAGACGGGTCCAGTCATCGGTATCGAGCTGACCTGTTCTCATCTTTGTGCTGAGCACGCGCGCTTCGGTGGAGAGCACTCTCTGCGCGAGCTGCTCTTTCGTCATTTCGAGCGAGAAGAAGAGTATCTTTTTCTTCGCTTTAACGGCGACATTCCTCGCGAGGTTCAGAGCGAAGCTCGTTTTACCCATCGCAGGGCGCGCGCCGATAAGTATGAGGTCGGATTTGTTGAGTCCGGCGATAACATCGTCAAGATCCCTGTAGCCGGTCGAGATGCCCTTGAACGCTTCCGCGCCCTCGGAGCTCAATTTTTGCAGGGTGTCATAGACCTGATTGACTATTATATCGCTGAGCTTCGACGGGCCTGTGCTCGTCTTGCCCTGACGGATATCGTATATCCTCTGCTCCGCCGCGTCGAGAAGCATATCGGCGCTGTCGGTCTGGGCGACAGCGTTGTCGATAGTCTCCTGCGAGACGGTGATGAGGGTGCGCATGAAATATTTTTCGCGCACTATTTTGGCATATGACTCGACATTTGAAGTGGTCGGCACGCTCTGAGCGAGCTGGAACAGATAGTTCTTGCCTGCCGCCTCGTCATATGTTCCGTTATTCTTGAGCGTTTCGAGAATAATGAGCGGATCGATCTTGTTGCCGAGCGCATCGAGACTCACCATGACGGAGAAAATCTCTTTGTGCTGCGGGAGATAGAAATACTCCGGGCGAAGATAGATCAGCACCTGCGGCATACAGTTCGGATCCATCAGCACGCATCCGAGCACCGCCTGCTCCGCCTCAAGGCTGAAGGGCATCTGATACCCCTCGGGCAGGGTTAGGTTATTCACATCCACTTTTGTTAGATCCTCCGGTTTTCAGCAATTATTCCTCGCCCACGCTGACATAGACGGTTGCGTTGACGCCGTTATATACCTTCACTTCGGCGCTGAATGTGCCGAAAGACTTGATATCCTCCATGGACACCTTTCTCTTATCGACCGAGACGCCGAACTGGCGGCTTATCGACTCGGCGACTTCCTTTGCGGTGACGGAGCCGAAGATTTTTCCGCCCTGACCCGCTTTTGCGGTGAGCTTGACGGTCTTGCCGTTTATCTTCGCAGCGACTTCCTTGGCGTTCTTGAGCTCGGTTTCGAGCCTGTACTTCTCTGCGGACTCGCGGTTTTTCAGCTCGTTCATCGCCTGAGCGTTTGCTTCAACGGCGAGCTTTCTCGGGAAGAGGAAGTTTCTCGCGTAGCCGTCGGAAGCGTTGACGAGCTCGCCTTTCTTGCCGAGGCTTTTTACATCCTGAGTGAGAATAACTTTCATTTATATCAATTCCTTTCGGGTTATTTACGGGTGTGGTTTGTGCGTGTTGTGATATGGTTTGCGAAAATTTTGTGCCGCTTGCGCGGCAGCGGTGCGTCGAGGTCGCCGCACCCTACAAGCTATCAAAAAAATTGTGCAAACTTGGCGGGCGGATGATATCCGCCCCTACAGTATGCATTTTTTGTTACTTTGAGCGAAGTGAAGTCAATCCCTCAGTCACTTCGTGACAGCTTCCTTTACACAAGGGAGCCGACAGGGGGGCAAATCCGCTGAAGCTTCGTATCGGCTTCCGCCGATATCGGACAGCCGCAATGGCTGTCCCTACGAAGTGCGCTGTCAGTAAATTTTATACAGATTCGCGGGCGGATGGTATCCGCCCCTACAGTATGGTTTATTGCTTTGAGCGAAGTAAGGTCAATCTCTCAGTCACTTCGTGACAGCTCCTTTTACACAAGGGAGCCGGTATAAATATCACGAAATCGGGGTTTGCTCTTCGCTGTCGGTGCGGGGGTATTTGGCGTCGATGGCTTCGCAGAGCTTCGACTTTGCCTCCTCCATATTCACACCGGTGAGCTGAGCCGCAGCCATAGTGCGGTGGCCACCGCCGCCGAGATACTCCATGATTATCTGGACATTCAGATCGCCGTAGGAACGCGCCGAGATATTGACGCTGTCCTTTCCGCTGTCGAAGATAACAAACGAGGCTTTCACGCCGCTGACTTCAAGCAGTTCGTCCGCCGCCTGAGCGCTGAGCAGTCTCGCGTTCTCCGTGCCGGGTGCGGTGCAGGCTATGGCACAGCCCCTGTAGATATGCGCGGCGGAGATTATCTCGCTGCGCTTGCGGTTGCTCTCAATTGAGTTCGAGAACAGACGCTTTACCGCGACGGTATCTGCGCCTTTGCCCTTGAGGAAAGCCGCCGCTTCAAAGGTGCGCACACCGGTTGAGAGGACGAACTCCTTTGTGTCGAGCATTATGCCCGCGAGCATCGCCTGAGCCTCAACGGGAGAAAGCGTCGGCGCAGGGGTTATATAGCGCATGAGCTCCGTGACCATTTCGCAGGTTGATGAAGCGTTGGGGTCATGGAAGAAAATGAGCGCGTCTTTGATATGATCGACCGACTTTCTGTGATGGTCGATAACGACCGTGGCGGACGCCTTTTCATAGAGAGTCGGGAAATCGACGAAGCTGCTCTTATGGGTATCGACAACGACGAGCAGGGTCTTTCTCGTCATGAGCGCGAGGGCTTCATTGACATCGATTATCCTGCCGTCCCAACCGTCAGCTCGGAGCATATCGACGGCGGCGCCGGCAAAGTTGCGGTTTTCATCAAGGACGATATACGCATCAATGCCGAGGGCGCGGGTTATCGACGACACGCCGACCGCTGCGCCGAAAGCGTCCATATCAGGGAACGAATGACCCATTATCATCACGCGGTCGCTCGCGCTGATAAGGCTCGAAAGAGACGATGCCGCGACGCGGGTCTGGAATTTTGTGACCTTTTCGACGCTCTTGGAAACGCCGCCGAAGAACTCATACTCGTCCTTCGTCTTGACCGCCGCCTGATCGCCGCCGCGTCCGAGCGCCATATCGAGCGCCTGCTCGGCGGATTTTTCGCAATCGGTTATGGCGGCGCCGGTGCCGACGCCTATTGAGAGGGTCAGACCGAGCACTCTTTCTTTATATTTATATTCGCGTATCTTGTCGAGAACGCTGAAACGGTCGGCGCGCATCTTCTCGAGCACATCGCTCTGGGCGATTATCATGAACCGCTCCTCGGAGATTTTGCGCATGATGCAGTCATACTGCCCCGTCCAGTTCTCTATCACCTCTTCGACTCCGCCGCGTATCGCAGCGCGCTCGCTGTCTCTGTAGTCCGCCTTAATATCCGCGATATCGTCGGTCTGCAGGAGCATTATGACGGGTCTGTTCTTTATGTAAGCAAGCTGAGCGCGCTTCATCTCGCTTACATCGGTGAAATAGAAAACATATTCTTTCCCGCCCTTGAACTCGAACGAGGACGGGGTGACTATATAATAGGAATCCTTGATTTTAACTATGGCTGCACCGTTTGACTCCGCCTGCTCGGGATCGCAGCCGCCGATAAACGGCTGGGCGAGCTTGCGGTCAATGACCGACTCATCCATAAAAGTATGGAAAAAGCTTCTGTTGAAAAGCTCGATTATCCCGTCGCCGTCGCAGACGAGCATAGGCATGGGAAAATCGTTGACGGAACCGGCGTCGGTCGCGTCGAGGCTGTGCGACGCCATGTCCCTTAGCTGGCGTTCACGGTTGCGGATGTTAAAGAACTTGACAATCTTATAGACCGAGAACGCGATGAGAAGGACACTACCCACAAGCGCCGCCCACCCGCTGTAGCGGACAGCGACAACAACAATGAACGCAGCCGCCGCAATAAAGGCAGCTATTTCCACTGCGAGCTCTCGCAGGAAATCCTTAAAGCTCATTCATCAGACCTCCATAATAACGGGAAGAATCATCGGGCTGCGCTTGGTGCGCTCATACATCAGGTGAGATATCTCGTCCCTGAGGCTTGCCTTGATGCTGTTCCAATCGAAATATCCGCCGTCCGTCTGGGCTTCGATAGCCTCAACGGCGACTTCACGCGCGGCGTTTATCAGCTCCTCGGACTCCTTGACATAGACGAAGCCTCTCGTCACGACATCGGGGCCGGAAACTATCATACCGCTCTCGCGGTCGATGCAGACGGCGACGATAACGAGACCGTCCTGCGCGAGATGCTTTCTGTCGCGAAGCACGACCGAGCCGACATCGCCGACGCCGTAGCCGTCGACAAACACTCTGCCTGCGGGCACGGTGGACGTGCATCTGAGCGCTTTTTTGCTGATCTCGGCGACTCTGCCGTTGTCGGCGATGAGTATATTCTCCTTGGGGATACCCATACTCAGCGCGAGACCCGCGTGTTTTCTCAGGTGTTTGAGCTCGCCGTGAACCGGAATGAAATATTTCGGCTTGACGATGCCCATTATCATTTTCAGCTCCTCCTGGCAGGCGTGGCCGGAGACATGAACCTCGTACATCTTCTCATATACGACATCCGCGCCGAGCTTCATCAGCTCGTTGACGACGCGGCTGACGGTCTTCTCGTTGCCGGGAATCGGAGTTGCGGAAATTATAACATAATCATTGGGATGAATCTCAACCTTACGGTGATCAGAGAACGCCATGCGGGTCAGGGCGCTCATTGGCTCGCCCTGGCTGCCAGTGGTGATGATAACGAGTTCATCGGCGGGATAGCGGTTTATCATATTGATATCGATAACTATTCCCTCGGGAACGTTTAGATAGCCGAGCTCCGCCGAGATGCTCACGACATTTTCAAGGCTTCTGCCGACGAGCGCGACCTTACGCCCGAGGCTCGCCGCAACATTCATTATCTGCTGCACGCGGTGGATATTGGAAG
>JBNMIN010000053.1:0-14554 GCA_050873305.1 Oscillospiraceae bacterium | reverse complement strand
TCGGGCAGGAAAAGCTCGGCAGGCTCATGGGCAAATATTCCGTGCCCTGCGTCATTTCCCTGCTCGTCGCGGCGCTCTACAACATCGTCGACCAGATATTCATCGCGAACGCCGCATATCTCGGCTCGGACGGAAACGCCGCAAATACAGTCGTGTTCCCATTGACTGTAATAGCCCTCGCGATAGCGGTCATGATAGGCGACGGATGCTGTGCGTTCGTGAGCATATCCCTCGGCGCGGACAGGCGCGAGGACGCGCACAGGGGAGTCGGCAACGCCGTTGTGCTCTCGGCTGCGGGCGGCATAGTGCTGTGCATATTGTATCTGATTTTTTCGGATGAATTTATCGCCATGTTCGGCGGCACGGTCAACGAAAAAACTTTTGCGTTCGCGAAGGAATATTTCTTCTGGATAGCCCTGGGCATTCCCGTCTATGTTTTCGGTCAGGCGATGAACCCGGTCATCCGCTCGGACGGAAGCCCCCGCTTTGCAATGGTGTCTACAGTTGCGGGCGCGGTTGTCAATATTATTCTCGACCCCATATTTATTTTCGTGTTCAAATGGGGCATGATGGGCGCGGCGGTCGCCACGGTGCTCGGCCAGCTGCTCACGGCGGTGATGGCGGTATATTATCTGTGCCATATGCGCTCCGTGAAGCTCGAAAAAGAGTCGTTCAGGCTCTGCGGCGGCGTGATAAAAAGATTTATTCCGTTAGGCATTTGCAGCTTTCTGGCGCAGATATCCCTCGTCGCGGCGATGGCGGCGACAAATAATATGATCAGAAAATACGGCGCGCTCGACCCCGTTTTCGGGCTCGCTGAATATGCGCAGATACCCATGGCCGTCGTCGGAATAGTGATGAAATTCTTCCAGATAATCATGTCAGTGTGCATCGGCATGGCGGCGGGATGCATTCCGATTGTGGGCTACAACATGGGCGCGGAAAAATACGGCCGCGTGCGCGGGCTGTTCACCCGCCTGCTGATATGCGAGGCGGCCGCGGGCGCGATAGCGACGCTGATAGTCGAGCTGTTCCCGACCGGGCTTATCGCAATCTTCGGCGCGGCGAACGAGAGCGCGTATTATACCGAGTTTGCGGTGAAATGCTTCAGAATATATCTGTGCATGATGCCGCTCGCCTGCGTCAACAAGGCGGCGTTTATCTTCCTGCAGGCGATGGGCAAAGCAGTCGTCTCGACCGCGCTGTCGATGATAAGAGAGATAGTCTTCGGCGTCGGGCTGGTGCTCGTGCTCCCGCTTGTGTGGGGGCTGGACGGGGTAATAATTTCGATGCCCGCGGCAGATATTCTCGCGTTTATCGCCTCGGCGATAGTGATAATTTATACTTACCGCACGCTGAAAAAAGACGAGAGCAGAAAGCTCGTTTAAATAATAACCACCGGCTGAGCCGGTGGTTTTACTTTAGCCCTAAAAGGGCACTTCACCAGCAACCCCTAAAGGGGTTACCATATCGCTGAAGCTACCTATCGCATTTAGCTTTTATTTTTTATTGCTTAAATGGGTCGATATATTCTTTTATCGATATCTGGTCATTTATCATATCTTCGTGCTCTTGTTCTCGAATATACCTCGCTATACCTTCTTTGTTTCCTCCCACTGTGCTTACATAATACCCTCTGCACCAAAAGTGCCTGTTTCCATACTTGTACTTCAAATTCGAAAACCTCTCGAATATTATCATCGTACTTTTTCCTTTTAAGTACCCCATGAAATCGCTTACTCTTTGATTTGGCGGTATTTCTACAAGCATATGGATGTGATCCGGCATTGCGTGCGCTTCTATTATATTTACGTGTTTGCGCTCGCACAGCTCTCTTAATATAGCTCCTATCTCTGCCTTTAGCTTTCCATATATTACTTTTCTTATGTACTTTGGCGCAAACACTATGTGATATTGACACTTCCAACTTGTGTGTGCTAAACTGTATGTGTCATTAGGTCGTTTATTTTCCATCTAATGTCCTCCGTTCTGTTTGAATGCGGTTGGTAGCCTCATTCTTATTTTACAGAACGGTGTTCTTTTTTCAATACCTGAACACTTAAGTCCGTACATTCCACTTGCATAGCAAGTGGTTTTTTTATCGGCATAACAAAAAGTCCCGGAAGTAAAATTTTCCGGGACTTTCTTGTGTTTTTATTTATGCCATGTTTTCCAGCGCGTTCATGAACTTCGGGTTGCTGGGGATGAACATATAGTTGAGGAACAGGACTTCGTCTATCGAGTTCGTCTTGACGAAATCGGCGAGCTTGACGGTCAGCTGGCGCGGGTCGAGGACATAGATTGTCTTGTAGTTCGCGCAGAGCCACGGTACAAAGGCGTTCGCGTAGCTCTCTTTGATAACAACGATGCTCTTGTCGCTCTGTGCGTCGGTCGTTATCTTGACAACGCCGTGGTCTCCGCCGACGAAGGCTAAGTATTTGTTCGACGAAGTAGTTTCGGTGTTGATGACTTTAATGCTGTAGCTGTTGCTCATCGCGGCGTCGGTGTCCGAGGCTATAGCCGTTGTGTTGACTGGCGGAATGAAATATTCGACATAGTCGGGGTCGTTCGAGAGCGCGGTGCTCTTCGTGTCTTTATAGAAAAGCCCAAGGAACGGCGAGAGTTTGCCGGTCTGGAGAGTATTTTTGTCAACGGGCGTGAACCCCGCGACTTTGGCGAATGTACGATAGGCGTAGTATGCGCCGAGGGTGGTCCAGTGGTGGTCGCTTCTGAAATAGAGATATTCGTCCGTGTGTGCCGCCATCTCGGCATAGGCGTTGACGGGCGTTATGTCCTTTAACTGCTCGTAGATGTAGCACATGCCCTCGTACTGCGACTTCGACACGCCGGTGTTATATTTGCTCGGGGCGTAGAACTCAATGGCGGTCGGTGCCATGAGGCAGTAGGCTTTGGTGTTCGGCATCTCCGCCTTGAGGCGGTTGAGCGCGTCGGCATAGGCTTTCATATTTTTATACGCGTTGCCGTAGGGCTCCATGACGCGGTTGCCGATTTCAATGAGCGAAGTGCCGCTGTAGGTCTTTATTTTCACATCGTCGGAGACCGAGACGGCGTTTTTCGGCTTGACGAGACTGCCGTCCTCATTCGTCTGAGGCTCGGTGGTTCGCTCCTCGGTCGTCTGCTCTCCCGCAGGCTCGGAAGAGCCGCCCTGAGTGTCCTTGTTCGCGCATCCCGCAAACGACAGCAGCATCGCCGCCGCCAGAACGGCTGCAAAAATTCTTTTGAGTTTCATGGAATACCTCCCCTGAAAGTTTTTCTCGTCTATATAATAGCACACTTTTTATAAAAAATGTGCGGATTTTGATTTTTCGATTCGCAAAGTGAAAAAATCCCGGCATAAAGCCGGGATTTTTTTATTTTTATTATCATCAGAATAAGTTTGTCGCGGGTGTGATTATACTCTCGTTCTTCTGATATCCGTATATCTTTTTGCCGTAGTCATGGCTGGTGACGGTTATCTCGTTACCCTCATATTCGTATGTATACGGATAGGCATATGAGCTGATAACCTTGCCGTTATCTGACTTCGTTTCTTTGATTTCTATCGGGTTGCCGTATTTGTCGTTCTTGTATTCCCTCATGATCACCACATTGTCATCCGAGCCCATTACAGTCCGCCTTATCAGCGCGCCGTTTTCGTCGTATTTATAATCGGTCGTGCCCTTGTATGTGCTGTTGGGATATTTAACATCTTCTGTCATGCGGGAGATATCATTACGGCTGTTGTATTCATAAAGATACGCCTTGACGGTACCGTCGGGATAGCTTTTCTCTTTTTTAACAACTCTTCCGCTGCCGTCATATGAAAAGCGAAGCTTGAATTTGCTGTAATTTACTCCGGCGAGCTTTCCGCTCTTGTTATATGAGAGAGTCATCGTGTCCGTCGTTTCGCCGATGTTGGAATCCACCGTGGTGATTTTGGTTATCCTCTTGGCGGAATCATACTCATATTGATATATGACGTTAAAACTGCCGGAACAGCGCATCTCTTTTACGGTGCCGTTGCTGTTGAAGGTATATTCATATACTCTTTGGAATTTGGGAAGATTCTGTTCGCCGATTTTGCTGTATGTGATCTGCTTTGCTATATTGCCGTTCGAATTATATTCTTTCTCCCAGATTGCGGTGTACTCTGTGCCTTCTTCATAGCCCTCGCCGATCTGGTTCCAGTGATACCATCCGAGAAGGTCTGTGCCGAGAAAATATTTCGAGTTCTTTATGTCGGGCTTGTTCGGCTTTGCGGTCGTTGCTGCGGTCGGCTTCTGTGTTTCTTTTGCGGTTTCTGCGCTGCCTGATGAAGCGGCCGTATTGCTGTCGGCTTCGCTTGCCGTGTCGCTTGCCTGCGCGTCGGTGCTTCCGGGCTGATTTTCCGATATGGCTTCGTCTGCTTTTCCTCCTGCTGCGTTGAGCGGCTCTTTGCCCGTGTCTTTTTTTACATTGCACCCCACAAATGACAAGAGCGCAAGCGCTGCGAGGATGGCGGCTAAAAATCTTTTGATGTTCATAAAACACCTCCTGTAGAATTTTCTCTTTCGCCTATATAATACCATATTTTTGACAATGTTATTGCTGATTTAGATTTTTGACGCCTAAAAAGCAAAAAATAATGCAGAAATATAAAAATCCCGGCATAAAGCCGGGATAAATAATCCGTGATTTTATCAAAATGGATGCAGAATGGGTGTGATAACGCTCTGTCTTTTCTGATATCCGTATATCTTTTTGCCGCAGTCGGAGCCGGTCACGGTTATCTTGTCCGCCTCATATTCATATGTGTACGGATAGACATTTGAGCTGATGACCTTGCCGTTTTCTGACTTTGTCTCTTTTATTTCGGTCGGGTTGCCGTATTTGTCGTTTGTGTACTCTTTTTCGGTCACGCCGCCGTCCGTGTCCGTTACGGTCAGCTTTATCAGCGCGCCGTTTTCGTCATATTTGTAGTCATATATATTGTTGACCGTGCAGTATGAGTATTTGACATTCTCCGTCTTGCGGACAACATCGTTTCTGCCGTTATATTCATAGAGAAAGGTCTCTACAATGCCGTCGGGATATGTTTTCTCTTTTTTAGCAAGCCTGCCGCTGCTGTCATATGAAAGGCGAAGCTTCCATTCGTCATGGTTTACTCCGATGAGCTTACCGCTTTTATTATAGCTGAGTGTCATCACGGCGGTTGTTTCGCCGTTGTAGAAATCCACCGAGGTTATCTTTGTTATTCTTTTGCCTGAGTCGTATTCGTATCTGTATATGATGTTGAAATTGCCGGTCCAGGTTATCTCTTTCACCGTGCCGTTGCTGTTGTAGATATATTCATATGATTGGCCGCTGGAGGGAAAAATTTCTCCGTCGGACGACATGCCGTATGTAACAAACATGACAAGATCACCGTGCGAGTTGTATTCCCGGGTCCAGTTCTTGATATAATTTACGCCTTCCTGATATCCGTCGCCGATCTGATTCCAATGATACCAATCGTCGAGGTCTGTGCCGAGGAAATATTTTGAGCTTTTTATGTCGGGATTGTTCGGCTTTGCGGTTGTCGCGGCGGTCGGCTTCTGCGTTTCTTTTGAAAATCCGGTGCTGTCGGATTCGCTTGCCGGGTCACTTGCCTCCGAAGCAGCGCTTTCGGGCTGTTCGCCGGACACGGCTTCATTTGCTTTTCCTGCCGCATTGAGCGGGTTTTTGCCCGTGCTTTTCTGCCCCTTGCATCCGACAAAGGACAAAAGTGCGAGCGATGCGAGAACTGCGGCAATAAATCTTCGGATGTTCATAAAATACCTCCTGTGAAAAATTGTCTCTCCGCCTATATAATACCACATTTCTTGCAAATTTGTTGCAATTTTAGATTATTAGTTCCCTGAAAAGCAAAAAATAATGCCCAAAATATAAAAAGTCCCGGCATAAAGCCGGGATTGAAACAAGCTGTTTTAGAACATGGTCAATGACATGTATTGCTTTGTATCCTCAAATGTCATGAGCGGTGCATGTGAGCGGTATTCATAAACAGTTATGCTGGGGTCTGCAGAAATCTTTTCTCCGTTTGTCATAAGTATGGTCTGTATTACCGTTACCCGATTTTTTTCATATTTATATGACAGCTTGCAAACTTCCTCCAACTTGAGCTTATCTTTGCTTTCTCCTGAATAGTCGGATATTTTAACGGGATTGCCATATTGGTCATTCTGCCGGACGGAGCAGAAAACATATGGCTCGGCTTCCTCGTGAGTGTATTTTACAATGCAGTTGTTTTTGTCGTATTCCATGGTGTTGCATGTGCGAAATGCGCCCTTTTCGTCATAATATTCCTGCTTTATCAAATTGCCCCTGCTGTCATACGCGTCTTTTTCAACTGTAACCCAGCTGCCGTTTGAACTGCGGAGCTTCCTTTGAATCATATTGTTGTGCGAATCATATTCCATCTGCAAATATGTGGAATTGGAAGCGTCTTCGAACATTGCCTGAGACGATATTATATTTCCGTCTTTATCATAAGTGAGCATTACTTTTTGAAACACAGTTGTTTCTCCGGATGTCTCTTGATGAAGCTCCGCAAATTCCGTTAATCTGCCGGAGCTGTCGTATGAATATGTGTATTTGTATTTAACTGCCTCATCGGAATAACGTTCTTTCTCAATAACGCGCTTCTGAGAGTCATATTTATAAACAAAATATGCCTGACCTGATACTGTATCGCGGCATGATTTCACGGTGCCGTCGCTGTTGTATTTAAAATTCTCCGAATAAAACTGGGTTTCTCCTTTGTCGTCATGGTGGCGGGTGCCGATCCGATTTCCGATTTTATCATAGAAATATTCATCTCTTATGACATATTTTCCGTTTATATAATCGCCCTCTGAAATCGGAACCCAGTTGTTCCATTCGTTGCTGCCGAATGATTCCATATAGAGGTCAAGAAAATAATATGGCGTATTTGTGCGCGGATTCATTTTGACAGATTCCGTTGATGCTTTTGGGGTTTCTGCCGCTCCGCTTTCAGTCTCTGTACCGGCTTCGGTTTCCGTCTCCGACGCTTGGGCGCCGGCGGCCTCTGCCGAAGTCGAAGCCGAATTGTTCTTTTTCTCCCCCTTGCATCCCGCGAATGAAGCCAGCGCGAGAAAAGCGAGGATAGCCGCAATAGTCCTTTTGATGTTCATTTACTTGCCCTCCTGTAATATTTGCATAAATTTGTCTGCTGAAACTTAAAAGCCATGCAGGGCTGCTGCATGGCCTTGTTGCTTTTAGTCCCGGGACTGTTTTAAAAGTTTGCCGAATACAAATTTCTTCAGTACAAATGCGACTGCGCAAAGCGCAAGAAGTCCCCACGGAGTGGCTTCGGCCGATAAAATATTTATACCAAAACCGATTTCGTTCTCTACAACAGCATTGGCAATCGGGGGAACAATGAGTGCGATAACTGCCGCAACCGCTCCGAATCCGCAGGCGCCGTCGAACTTTGCGTCGGCGTTGCCGCTGCCCTTGATCTCATTGACTAACGCCATAATATAGGCTGCCACGCTTACTCCGCAGAGGAGAAGGATAAGTCCGGCAACAATAATAATAATAACGCCCAATCCGTTGTCGCCCATCATATAATAGTTCATGTAGTAGCTGAAATTGAAGCCTATGTCCAGCATTTTGAATAATCCGCCGCTTCTTCCGAGAATGCTGAACCAGGGACTGACAACAGCGCAGAGGAGAACGCAAAGCGCCATTATGCCGCTGAGAACGGTTACATAATTTATTTTTATCCCGGAAGCTTTCTGCCCTATTGCGCTGAGATTTATGTTCTTAACGCGGTCGGCGACTTTTCCTGCAACATCGCCGAGCGTAGTGCCGTTTGTTTGGCTTGCCGCCGCACCGCAGGCGCCGCAGAAACGCTGCCCTTCTGCAAGTTTTGAGCCGCACTTGGGGCAAACACTGACAAACGGCTTTCCGCATTTGCCGCAAAAGGCACCGCCGGAGGGATTTGCTGTTCCGCAGTTTGCGCATATGATTACGCCGGACTCGTTGCTGTCAACTCCTGAAGAAATTGTGTAAGCATTGCTTTCGTCCGCAATTTCTTCCACACGGATTGTTTCGGTTTCCGGCGGCTTCTGTTCGGGAACAAGCCTGTTTCCGCAGCCTTTGCAAAAAACGGCATCGTTTGAGTTCTCTTTGCCGCAAATATTGCATATCATTTCAATTTTCCTCCATTATCACTTCTTGTAATTGTTGATCGGGAGCGGGAACCAGTATTCGCTGGCGCAGTCCGCGCACAGGGTGTCGCTGTATTCGCTTCCGTAATAGGCATCGCCTCTCCCTGTCTTTCCGCAGCGGTCACATGTCCACTGCTTTGCGCATCCGGCAAACATGCACGCGATGCAGGTGATCATCAACAGCGCTATTGCAGCTGCCAGTTCTCTTGCACGGGTTCTTTTGATTGATTTTTTCATTGTTCTTTCCTTTCTGCAGGCGATGCCTGCCCCTGTTTTGTTTGCATAAATATTATGACATGTCCGGGAATAAAAAATTTTAAAGTGTCTGTATGGTATCCGTAATAGGATGAACTGCACTTAATATCTTATGGAAGAAATATAAATGCTTGGCTCTGAAATTTTTTCTCCGAATCTTCGCCCCGGCGGCTTTAGCCGGCGACTGGATAAATCAATATATTCTTTTTTGCTCTGTTCTTGCCGCATTAGCCTGTGTATGATGTAAGATCCCTGAGCTTTCTGTTTGCATGATATTCATATTCTGTATATGTGGTACGGTTCGTTTCTTTTCCGATAACCACAATGCTGCTTGCGTTGTATGTATAAGAATAGGTGTAAGTATAAGTGGATGTGACTTTACCGTTTTCTTTTGTGGTATGTTTTTCTTCAATCGGGTTTCCGTATTTGTCATTTTTATACTCGGTTTCACACATATAATCCGAGCCTTTTTCAATTATTTTTATCAAAAAACCGTTTTTGTCATACTCATATGTATAGCTGGAAAGCAGGATGTTGTGAGTTGCTTCTACAACATCGTTTCTGCTGTTATACTTATATGTTTGAATTGCCAGGTCTCCGGCTGAGTATGATCTTTCTTTTTTTATCAGATTGCCGTTTTTGTCGTATGTAAAGGTAGCTCTGCAGTTTCCGTCATCCGCATAGGCGAGCCTGCCGTTCTTGTCATAAGAAAGATTGAGAACATATGTCTCGTCGCCGTTGCCTTCGTCAACAGCGGATATTCTTGCAGGTCTTTTGTTTGTGTCATATTTGTAGCAGTATCTGAGACCTTGTTTGCTTGAATCTGTAAATTCTTTTACTGTGCCGTCGTTGTTATAAACATAATTATAATTAATTGCTGTGGCTTCATTATTGTCCTGACTGAAGATATCATAGGCGGTATATTTGACAATATCTCCATGAGAATTGTATTTGCTGACCGTATTCTGATAGTAATTTCCGTTACTGTCCCAGAAGCCTTCGTTGACCGTATCCCAATGGTTCCACTTGTCGAGGCTGTAATCATCATAGAGCCTGTATCCTATAAAATATCTGGAATATCTTGAGTTCGTTGACGATGCGCCTGCGTCATCCTTGGGGGTTGAACTTTTGCCTTTTGTCTGCTGAACCGATTTGGCATTTTCGGTTTGCTCATCGTTGTAGTTGTCGGTTTGCCCGCTGACAGCTTCGTCCCGGTTTTCCGATGCATTTGTCCTGATCGCCGCGTGCCCGGTATACGGACTTTTCTTCTCCTTTTTGCATCCCGCGAATGAAGTCAGCGCGAGAAAAGCGAGAACTGCCGCAATGATTCTTTTTGTTTTCATTTTTTGCCCTCCTGTTTTATGGTAAGCACATAATATCACAAATTTTTGCAATTAGTTCATTTTTGGCACGAAATGCATTTTTGAGGGTATGAATTTCACTTTTTGCTTTTTAAACTGTCTTTTTAATTTAATATTATGAAAAATCCCCGCAGAAACGATGCAAAAACCGTTTCTGCGGGGTGAAAAATTATTTTTATTTATTTTGCAATTTCGCAGGTCTCTGCGTTGATTATGTGCTGGAACACTGCGATGTGGGACGAGGAGATGAACTTGTCGATATGCATCGAGCCGAAGAACCAGTGCTTGTATTCGCACGCGGCGCCGAGCTCCTCGAAATATGTATTGAGTCCGGTCACGCGCACAGGCTCTTTGTCCTTGAGCCTGAGAAAGCCCTTTATCTTCATTGGCGGCTCGTGGGTGATTATAATATCAACCTTGTTGCCGAGCTTCTTTAGATTCTGTGCGCCCTCGGTCAGCTCCGCCTCGGTAGGTATCTCGTCGCCCGACCAGGAGTTGAGATCGGAGCGGATATCAATATCCGGGCTCTCGCCGCCGCCCATGGCAAAGACGCTCACGCCGTCGAAGTCATAAGTCTGACCGCGCATGAGATGATAGAGGTTTCCGGTGATATGATGCACTTTTCCGCCCTTGAACTCAGAGACCTCGTAGCTTCTGAGCCGCTCGAAATTCTCGTGCGTACCGTCGATAAAGCAGACGTTGTATTTGAGCTTGCCTATCTTTTTGAGCAGCTTCTCTTCGTTCTTCGAGCCGTCCCAGATGAATCCGAAATCGCCGCAGATGAAGAGCGTATCGCCCTTTTTCAGTTTTTTGAGCGCGGAAGATGTGAATCGCTCGTAATCTCCGTGGGTGTCTCCCGTAACATAAAGCATGATTTTTAATCCCCCTGATAAACAAAATCCGTTTTATTACTTTATTTTACAGCCTGAAACTGGTATAATCAATTAGTGTCAGGACAAAGTTGTCTTCTATCGTTTATATATATAATACAACATTCGGCGGTGACTGTCTATGAAAAAACTCATAAAAATTTTATTTTGTTTTATTCTTATCGCGTCGGTGCTCTGCACCATGCCTGCCTACGCTAATTATAACGCGGTATACGAGAAAAGTTTGACAGACAGCGGAGATAATCCTATTTATGCCCAGATTTATCTGCTTGTCAATCTCGACAACGACACGGTAATTTTTGAAAAGAATGCGGACAAGCAGGCGGCTCCCGCATCGCTGACTAAAATAATGACCGCCACCGTCGTGCTCGAAAACTGCAAGGATCTCGATGAAGAGGTCGAGGCGAGCTATGAGGCTATCCACCTGCTCGACGGCACGGGCAGCTCGATAGTAGGGCTTGAGCCGGGCGAAAAAATGAGCATAAAGAATCTGCTCTACTGCCTGCTCGTGCGAAGCGGCAACGACGCGGCGAATGTCCTCGCGATGCATGTCGGCGGCTCTATCGACGGCTTTGTCAAGATGATGAACGACAAGGCGGCGGCTCTCGGCTGCAAGAATACGCACTTTGCGAATGTCCACGGACTCGACGACCCGAATCACTACACCACCGCGCGCGACCTGATGACGATAACAAAGCACGCGCTGACCCTGCCTTATTTTTCTGAGATAACTTCAACTACAATATATAAAGTCCCCGCAACAAACAAGAGCGAGGAGCGCACCCTGCGCAACACGAATAATCTTATGAACAAGGCGTATGCCGATTATTATTCGCCCTACGCCGTGGGTATCAAGACCGGCTCGACCGACAACGCCGGACGCTGCGTCATATCAAAGGGTACGGGCAACGGCTATAATTATCTGTGCGTGATAATGAACGCGCCGATGCAGAATATCGACGACGATGAGCCGCTCGAAAACTGCGCATTTGTCGACTGCCGCAGGATGTTCAACTGGGTGTTCAAGCACATTGAATTGAAGTCGATCGCGAGCCCGACTCAGATAATAACCGAAGTTCCGCTCAAACTCTCATTCAGAACAGATCATATTTCGCTCGTCCCCGGCGAAGAAGTGCTGGCTCTCGTCCCGACGGGGGCTGACGCCGGAAGCGTGCTTATCGAGCCTGTGCCCGAGACCGTGCCGAAAAGCGTTGACGCGCCGATCAAAAAGGGTCAGGAGATATGTGAGGCTCGCGTGCTCTATGCCGGCGAGGAGATAGCGCGGATAAAGCTCGTCGCGTCAGAAGATGTGTCGAGAAATGTCCTTTTGTTCATAGGCGCAACGATAAAGAAAGTCGCTTCGAGCACTATATTCAAAATTATCGCATCGATAGTCGCCGTTCTCGTTGTCGGTTATATTGCGCTGTTCTTATACGAAAACTACAAGCGCCGCCAGAGACGCAAGCTCAAGCTCGTCAATCCCGGAGTCAAGGGCAATGAATATACTGAGAAAAAGGGCAGAAAGAAGAAATAATTTTGCTTTTGTGACGCATGAGGGGTGATGTCATGAGTGAGCAGCCTAAAAAGAAAGGGCTATCGACATCGGTAATTTTCTGCATAATCTGCGCGGGCATTCTGGCCGCGGCGACGGCGTTGGCAATAAGATCCGTTGTGAAAACTCAGCAGGAGAACGAATCCCGCCAACAGAGCATGGTCGACGCGAGCGAGTCGATGCTCGCGGCGTCGAACGACGAGGAGACCAGGTTGCTGAATGCGGTTACGGATGTCTGTAAAAAGCACAATATCGCGGCGCATGTCAAGCTCAATAAGAATGTTCACGAGCCTCACAGCCAATATAGCTTTGAGGAGTCGACAGAAGACCCGATAAAATATGAGATAGACATATCTCTGCAGATAGACCCGCCCGAAAAAATAAAGGACTGGACGAAGTTTTATTATTTTCTCGATGAACTTAAAAAAGTGCAGTCCCCTTACCCGTTTATCGAACTCTCGGTAAACCCGTATTATATTGGTGAGTATGTATCCGGCTCGGGAAAAGCAGTTGAGCTGTCATATGAATTCTACATCGGCAGACAGGGTTTGATTTCTGTCAGCGACGACAGAGAGTATCACTATATCGGACTGAAAACGGATAATGGGCTAACCCCGCTGTCCGAAATATTGCCATATGAGGGGATGCCGGAGGCACTGATAAATTCGACAAAGCTCGGCAAGGCGACCAGCGTTGATACCGATCCGCTCAGGTATTCAAAGTTCTATGACCAGACGGTTGCCCGCCGCGAGGGGTATCATAAATATTATTGGAAAATACCGTATTATGCAGAGCGGTTTAAATATAGCGACTCGCTGTATGCATATTATTTGGTAAATGTGAGAAACGGCGCCGTGGAAAGCGTGTTGCATTATCCGGAATATGAGACCGTGCCGAAGCAGACCTCATCTTCCGGAGGTTCATCTTCCGGCGGCTCGTATAGACCCTCCGGCAACCGCCCGGTGACTACAACTAAAAAAGCCTACTATGACGATGACCCGTATAACGCGCGCGACTTCAATGACCCCGAGGACTTCTACGACTATTACTACGACGACTTCGAGGACTACGAAGAGGCGTATGACTATTTCTATGAACATAACCGTGATTGATATCCGGGGGTGATGCCGTGAGCGAGCAAACCGAAAAGAAAAGGCTGAGTTCGGCGAAGATAGTGCTTTATATCATCTGCACAGTTGCTTTTATTGTTCTGGTATCTTTGTGTGCCGGGTTTGCCGTGAAGTCCGACAGAGAATCGGAATCCCGTCGGCAGAGTGCCGTTGAAGAGAGCCTGTCGTTGGCTGCGGTGTCGAATGAAGAGCGCGGCCAAGCCGAAAAGGAGGCAGAAAGGCTTCAAAAGCAGGTGGCGAATATCTGCAAAAATTACAATGTCAAGGTGCTTAGAATAACGCTTGACAAAAGAGTTCACGAGCCGCGCAGCTATACATACAGCTCCGAGACGGAGTACGACCCGATAAGATATAAGTTTGAAATAATGCTTCAGATAGGCCCGCCCGAAGAGATAAAAGACTGGGTTAAGTTTTACTATTTTCTCGACGAGCTTAAAAATTTGAAGCCCGCCTATCCGTTTATCAAGCTTTATATAGAGACATACTATATGGAAACTTTTGAGGGCGGTACGGGAGAAAAGTTTCAAAGATTCTACGGCTCCAATATCGACAGCTGCGGATTGGTTTATGTCGGCGGCGGGGATTATACTTATTACGGGATGAAAACCGACAAGGGGATAATTCCTCTCTCGGAGTTTTTGCCGTATGAAGGAATGCCGGTAGAAGCAATAGACAGGACAAAGCTCGGCAAACATTCGGATTTCAACTATGTGGAGCAGAGCTCCCGTTCCGATAAACAGCAGGACGAAGGGATTACTTACTACTATTGGTACGACAGTTATCATAAATTCCGTATTGACCCTCTCTGCAAAGCGGCGGTTCAGAAGGGCAAGGTTATCTCGGTCGAATATAACCCCAAAAGCGGAACTCCGTCCAAGACGGGTTCATCCTCCGGCGGCTCGTACAGACCCTCCGGCAACCGCCCTGCGGCTACCACGAAAAAAGCCTACTATGACGACGACCCGTACAACGCGCGCGACTTCAATGATCCCGAGGACTTCTACGACTATTTCTACGACGACTTCGAGGACTACGAAGAGGCGTATGACTATTTCTATGAACATAACCGTGATTGATAAAAGCCCGCGCTTTTGCGGGCGGCTATAAAGCAATATATCCTACTCGAGCTTTTGTCGGGTAGGATTTTGCTTTT
>JBNMIN010000052.1:0-15066 GCA_050873305.1 Oscillospiraceae bacterium | reverse complement strand
CAACGGTCAGCGAGCATTTGCCGAAGCCCGAAATATCATGTATGGCAGCAGCCCTTTTGAGTCTCTCCATGTGTATCACTCGCTTTTCATTATGATGTCCGCAAGCTCGTCTGCGGTCAGATTCGGAATATATTTTTCCACCCGGGCTTCTTCGAGCGCCGATATTATTTCTTCACGCCGAAGCTCAGTCCCGCGAAGCTGCGCTTCGAGCTTTGAAATATCTCCGGTGTTCATGAAATCGCCGAAAATGCGTATATCTTCTATCCTCCCGCAGGCGGTTTTCTTCTTTATATAAACCGTTCCGCAGCCAAAACGGGCTCGCTCAGCCTGCCCGAATCGCTCGATGTTGAAATTCCATTCGTCAGTCGAATATTTGCTGTCCCGAAGCTTTTCAATGGTTTTTATATCGCTTTCGCCGAGTTTATATATTTCTCCGCCGCGCTCTGTTATATATTCAGCCAGCATCGCGCCGATAATGTCGGGACTGACTTCTTTTTTAGTGTATTCCGACAGATTCGCAACGCGGCTTCTGACCGACTTCACCCCGTGCCCGATCAGCTTGTTTTCATCCGGCTTCAGCGCCTCGGACATAGCTTCAAGGTCGGCGTTTATCAGCAGCGTGCCGTGAAACAGCGACCTGCCTCCGCGCGAGCACATTGCCGTGCCGGAGATTTTTCTGCCGCCGACAAGAATGTCGTTTCGCCCGGATATCTCCGCTTCGATGCCGATGGAACGCAGAACATCTATAACGGGTTGGCAAAGTTCAATCTTATCCGCCTCGCCGTTTATAATGAACGAAAAATTGAGATTGCCGCGGTCGTGATAGACAGCCCCGCCGCCGGTCATCCGCCGAACAACGGGCAGGGAGCGGGTGCTGACATAATCTCGGTTTATCTCGTCCGCCGCGTTCTGATTTCTGCCGATTACAATGCACGGCTCGTTCTGCCAGAGCAGGAAAAAATCTTCATCCTTTTCGCAGAGAAAGTGTTCCTCAGCCGACAGGTTGAAAAACGGATCGTTGCCGCCGAGCGTCAGAATGAACACAAAACTCATCTCCGAAAATCTGTTGCTTTTTATAATATCATTTTGCTTGATAAAAATCAATAATCAGCTCGAATGAAAACAAAGTAAAAACAGGGGGCTGTCCCATCTTTTGCGGAACAGCCCCGGATTTTATTTGAAAAGATTTCTGATGAAGTTGATTATCGATGATGTGACATGAAGTATCGGCTTGACGATTATTTTGTCTATGACCTGAATAATAGGCGATTTGTCTGTGCCGTTGTCGTTTTTTATCTCGGCATAGAAACCGTCGTAGTCGCCCTTTTCGTATCTCTCAAGCATCTCGCCGAAGGTGACATCTTTTTCCTCGCCGTCCTTCATGACGCTTATCTTTATATATATGTCCTTGAAGGTGAGGTACTCGGCGTCCGGATCAACGCACTCAAATCTGTTGCTGTCGGGCGCGGTGTCGGTCTTGACCCCGTCAAAGGTCAGAACGTCGAAGTGGAGATACATCGCCTCGGAATATCTCGTCGCGTAGTAGGCGAGGTATCTTCCTGCAACGCCGTCAAAGACGGTGAGCGTGCCCTTGAAGTTGATGACTTTGTTTTCTTCGTCATAGCTGACCGTTACGAACGGCATGTCGTTATCCATGGCGTATTCCTGCGCGGCGGTGTTCTTCTCGTCGCAGATGAGCAGGAATTTTTCGTTGTGGTTGTCAAACGCATCGTATTCTATTTCCGTGTCGCCCTCGGTGGTTATCGCAACCGTCATGAGGTCACCGCAGTTCGCGAATGCGAGGGAGTTTATATTTTTTACATCGCTTCCGAGCAGAACTTCCGTCAGATAAGGGAATCCGTTGAACGCATTTTTGCCTACGGAGGTGACTCCGTTGCCGAACACAACTCCGGTGACCAAATCGGCGTTGCTGCTCCAGGTGTAGTCCGCGACATTGTCATAGGAATACATGTCACCGCTGCCCTCGACCGTTATCTGATAGAGGTCGGGCTGGAAGCTCCATGTGAGGTTGTCGCCGCATACGCCGCTCGTCTGACCGTAGTTGTAGACTATCTTGATGTTCTTGAGCGCAGCTGCAACGTCAACAACATTTATCTTGTCCCAGTCGCTCTTCGTGCCGCGATAGTATATAGTATCTATCTTGTTTGTGCCGCCGAGCGCACCGACTTCTATTTTCTTTATACCCTTTCCGACAACGACGGTTCTGAGCTTCGGGCATATCGAGAATATATCTTTGAAAGTATCTATCGTGTCGTTGAACTCGAAATATGTCAGCGGGGTGCTGCTGAATGCATGGCCTCCCACGTATTCAACCGAGTCGGGGAGATAGAACTCCGTCATTCCGCAGCTGTCGAATGCAACCTGGTCTATCATTCTGACCGTGTCGGGAACGGTGGTTATCTTGAGCGAGCCGCAGTTTCTGAACGCGGCATACGGAATCTTCTTGATGGCATATGAGAAAGTTACATCAGTAAGATTCGCGCAGTTGTAGAAAGCATATTGCTCTATCCCGCAGTTTATATCGAATGTGAAAGCTTTTTCGAAATTCGGGCAGTGGAGCAGGAGCGACTTGTCTTTGTTATAGAGCACTCCGCGTTCGTCCGCGCTGTAGTTCGGGTTGGCGGCATCTACCGTAACCGCCGCGGGGCATCCGCCGAAAGTGTATCCGGGAATTGATATCTCTGTAAGATTTTTCGATATACTTATCTCTTTGAGCGCACAGTTTGAAAAAGCCCCATAGCTTATCTTTGTGACTGAATCCGGGATGTTCACGCTTTCGAGCTTTTTGCAGCCCGAAAAGCATTCCTGAGGAATAGTTTCAAGACCCTCGGGCAGAGTTGCCTTTGTCATCTTCCAGCAGCTGCTGAATGCGCCGGTGCCTATTGTCTTTACGGAGTCGGGGATAGTGATATCAACAAGCTTCGTCGCGCTGTAAAAAGCGTAATCGCCGATGGTTTCAAGTCCGCTCGGGAGATTGATATCCGTAACTCCTGTGCTCTTGAATGCATATGCGCCGATTTCTTTTACAGTAGATGCAACCGTGCATTCGACAACGTCGTAGTCGGCCGTTGTATTTTGGGCAGGGAACCTGATGAGCTTTGTCTTGTCCTTGTTGTAGAGGATTCCGTTGAGTGAACTGAGATATGGGTTGCCGGAATCGACCTCGAACGATTTCATGTAATAGAACGGCTGTATCGAGTCGCAGAATACTCTCGCATCGGTTACGTTTATGTTCTTTCCGATTTTAACCTTGAGAGCGTATGTGTTTATTTTCGAGGTGTCCCATTTTTTTATGTCATTGACCGTCAAAGTTCCGCTTCCCGTTATGGTTACGGTACTTGTGGATTTGTCGAAGGTGAAGGTTATCTCCTCCGGCTCTTCCTCTTCGCTGTAGTTATAAACAACATTTGCCGATTTTATAGCGCTGTTGTCGTAGCTGTCGATGGTTATGAGGTTCCAGAGCTCCTCCGTGCCGCGGTAATTTACGGTCTTGAGCGATGAGTTGAACGCGGCGCCGTCAACTCTCTGAAGCGTCGCGGGGAGAGTTACGGTATTGAGATTTTTGCAGCCGTTGAAAGCATATGTCGGTATGGCGCGCAGGTTATATGCAATGTCAACATTCCTGAGGTTTTCGCACCCTTTGAATGCATATTTGTTGAGATCGCATCTGACAGTGTAGTCAAAAGTATACGGAAGATTCGGGCAGTAATAGAGCAGGGTCTTATCCTTGTTGTAGAGCACACCGAGATCGTCCGTGCTGAAATACTGATTTTCGGGGTCGACTGTCAGGGCAATATTGAGTCCGCCGAAATTTCTTCCGGGGGAGTCGGTAAACGTCTGAAGATTTTTGGGAAGCTTCAGGGTTTTAAGCTTGGTGCAGCCAAAGAATGCGATGTCGCCTATAGTTGTCAGTGAATCGGGAAGATTTACTGTCTCGAGGCTTCTGCATCTGTCAAATGCGTCTTCGGGTATCGCAGTAACGCCCTCTTCAATGGTTACCTTGTTGAGCAGATTGCACTGAGCCAGAACGCCTTTGCCCATCGAGGTCACCGTGCCGGGTATTGTGATATAGAGCAAATTGCCGCAGTTGTCAAACGCAAAGTTTTCTATTGTCTCAAGACCGTCGTTAAGGAATATTGTTTTGAGAGCGGAAGAAAACTCAAAAGCACGGTAAGAAATGGTTTTCACGGTATCGGGAACGGTGTAGAACGAAAATTCTTTGCTTCCCGCCGGGTATTTTATAAGCACAGTCTTATCCTTGTCCATAAGCACGCCGTCTGGGTTGCAGAGATATTTATTGTTCGCGTCTACCTCATATTCGTCTACAAAGTCAAAGTTCTCAAAGACGCGGCCGGTTGTGATATTTACATCCGCCCCGATCTTTACATGCTCGGCGACCCATGAGCCGCCGAAAAGCCCGAATTTGGCAACATCTTCGCCGAGCGTGCCGCTGCCGCTCAAAACGAGTGTTTTGTCGGCTGAGGTGTAGACCCAATCGACTCCGTTGACTGTGCCGCTTGCGTCCGAGCCTGCGGCAAAAGCCGCTCCCGCGCAGCCGAACAGGGTCAGCGCCGCAAGCGCAATGCTCAAAAATTTCTTGAGCGTTGCTTTGATTTTACTGTTCATCGTTTCTTGCACCCTTTCTCGTTATCATCATCACTTCAATAGTGAAATATCCGTTTTTATATCCGAGATTGACCTCGCCGTTATATTTCCCGGCGGCGTTCCTTATGCTGCCGATCCCGAGCCCATGGTTAACATCGTCGCCCTTCGTTGTCTTAACGCGGTTGTTCTTTATTTCAACGGGCTTGTCCGTGGGGTTGCTTATTATAAGCGTGAACACCGCTCCGTCATCAATGGCGCGTATGCCTATTGCGGCGTTTTCGACATGCCTTATGCCCTCAATGGCGTTGTCGAGCGCGTTTGCAAGAATCGTACACAGGTCGATGTTCTCTATCCCGTCGTTCGGAATAGTGCCCTCAAAGTCGATTTTTGCGCCGCGTTCCCGTGCGGCTGCGTATTTCTCGGCAAGTATGGCGTCGGCAAGATGGTTGCCCGTTGAAACGACGCTCTTTGTCGCGTCGAGCCTGCCGTAAAGCTCATCTATGTATTTTTCCGCTTCGCCGTATTGACCGCCGTCTATCAGCGCCCTTACGGAGATAAGATTGTTCTTGAAATCATGGCGAAATACGCGCATGTCGCGGTTCTTCTGCGCCATGTCGCTGTAGTGCCTGAGCTCGAGCTCAAGCTGTTTTTCCGTCGCACGCTTTTTCTGCGAGGCGACGAGGTATTTTATCACAAGATACGCTATGCATCCGACGATGAGCATCGACGAAAACATCGTCAGCAAGTTTGCGGTCTCTTTTGTGTATTCCGCGTCGAATGATGCCGTGACGCTGTAATATGCGGCGAGGAAAGCCGCGAAAATCATCAGGCTCGCAACGGGCGGAAATCTGTCAAATGATTCGGTGAGGTCTGCGCGTCCCGATTTTTTTGTAATCAATACAATGACCGAGAATATAATTATGTATAAAACCATGTTGGTTATCAGCTGGCCGACAATGCCGGACTTCATGGCGTAGTTCAATATGAACCCCATATAGTCAACGCTCGCCGCCATGGCTATCCCGATCCAGAAAAAGGCGGTCTTTTTGCGCGATCTGAACATAAGATACGGATAAATAATATAGCAGAGCGTTGATGCCGAGTCAACAGCATCACTCAGATCAAAATATTTCGGTGCAAAAGCCGGCGCAAAGCTGATGGCCGCAAGAATGATGCAGAAAACGGCGAGCGGGACTTTCTTCGGCTTTATTTCATATCCGACCGAATAAAAGAATGCGTGCACAAGAAACATGCAGAGCGCACAGCAGACAAGGTTCAGCAGGGCGCAGAGCGCGGCAAATGTGTTCATATCATTGCACTCCCTGTCTCGCGCTCATTGCGCCATCTGGCGAGCTGAAAGAGCTTGTTTGAAACATTGCTCATGTGGTGCGGCCCCATCGGGATGCCCTTTTTCAGATTCTTTATGTATATCGTGTTCCTGTCAAAATGGTCTATCATGGAAAGGTTTGTCAGATAGGCGCGGTGGGTGCGGAAAAACCAAAAAGGGGAGAGCTCGTCCTCGAAGCTTTTGAGCGGTCTTCTGCAAATAAAAACCTGTTCTTTTCCGTTTTCGTCGTAGTGTATGTGAGCGTCCTTGAGCTTGACCTCGATATAATAGATTTTGTCTATGTCAATGAGCTTTGAGTCGCCGTTGTTTTTCACAAACAGGCGGCGGAACGAAAATGCGTCCACGTTCAGCTCATCAATGGCCTTGTAGAGCTTCTGCCTCTCGACCGGCTTTGTGAGATATCTGTGCGCCTTGACCTCAAACGCGTCATAAACGATGTCGTCGTATTGCGAGATAAAAATTATGGTCTTTGTTGATATGTGAGCTTGTCTGATGCGCTTTGAAAGCTCAAGCCCGTCGATTCCCGGCATCAGGTAGTCGAGAATAAAAATATCAAATTCATCGATTCTCTCCGCCAGCTCTTCGGAGCTTGAAAAGGCTGTTGCCTCTATCCCGTAGGCCGCCTTTCGCGGATATTCTTCAATGAACGACATGATCTCACGGAGCTCCCTGAGATTGTCGTCACATACCGCAATTTTCAACAATATAATCTACCCCCAAAAACAAAAAAACTTCCAAATGCATTTTAATACTTTAAACAATTTCTGTCAATGAATTTGGAAGTATTGAACAAATTTTTTCTGTTTATACCGAAAAAATAGCGGTTAATACCGCAGGGTGCAAGTTTATTTCTTTTTCCTGTTTTTTCGGTTTTTCGGCAATCCCTGTGAAATATGCGGAAAAGAATTTTCTGTCTGCGAGGTCGGCTGGATATTGTAAGTTCCGTATTTGTTCACCATGTCGAATGAGTCCTCGGGTTCGCCCATGACCGGGTCGGAGCTCGGTGTGGGGCAGTGGCTGCCGTCAAATTTTTTGTCGGTTTCTTTATTCATTTTAATTTTATCCTTTCTGATAGAAAAAAGCGCCTTTGCATTTATTATCGTTTCCGCCCGACGCCGAAAAAATTTACTTGTTCACAAAGATTTAAAGAAATTTTTATATTCTCTTTAAACTCTATTGCAATTTTACGTCTAATTATTGTATAATTATGGCACATTTTCAAAAGGAGTGTCGCTTTTTCATGAAAGAAGAACACAGAAAGTATGCCGAAGAGGTATACGACATAATCAATCATGCCGCGAAGAACATCGGCGCAAGACTGCCGGGTTCGGACGGCGAAAAAAAGTTTGCTGCCTATATGGGCGATAAGCTCAGAGAGATCGGCATCGAGCCCGTTCGCGAAGAGTTTGCGGTTTCCCCGCGTGCGTCCATCGGCGGAATCCCCTATGCCGGCTGGCTCGGTCTCGCGCTGAGCGCCCTTGTCTATATCGCAATGGGCATCCCCGCGGTCTGGTACGGCATGGCGCTCGCATCTGCGGCCTGCATCGTCTGGCTCGTCTGCAGCGTTTTCCTTTATAAGACCTGGTTCGATATGTTCTTCAAGCAGGAAGTATCGCAGAACACCTACGGCGAGCTGCTCCCGGAGGACGGCAAGTATGACTACACAATCATCCTTTCCGGCCATACCGACACCAGCTGGAACTGGCGTCATTCCGAGCACGCTTCGAAGTTCGCTAAGACCAATCCCGCACTCGGTCTTGTTGCCACCTTCGGCAAGGTCGGCTTCGGCGCTCTCTGCTTCTTCTTCCTTGCAGGCACTTCGATTGCCGTCGCGACCCTCTACACCGGCTATTATTTCGGCGCAAGCTGGGCAGCGGAAGCTTTCGCTTCTCCCGCGTTCGTGAACTTCATGTTCGCTATGCGCTTCCTGCCCCTCGTTACAGCTATCGGCTGCGCGTTCCTTGTTATGTGGGCTGATCCCGATCCGCGCAACGCATCCCGCGGCGCTATGGATAACGCCTCCGGCTGCGCTATTAGCTATGCTGTTACAAAGTATTTCAAAGAGAATCCCGACAAGATGCCCAAGAACTGCCGCATCATCGACTTCAACTGCGGTTCTGAGGAGGCGGGACTCCGCGGTTCTCTCGCTTTCACCCGCGCTCACAAGGGCGAGGCTATTCTTGAGAACGCATGGAACATAAATCTGGACTCCGTCGCCGATAAGGACTATTTCGAGGTCGTTATCAAGGACGATTGGCAGTTCTGCCGCTTCGACAAGGATCTTGAAGCAATGTTCAAGGATACCTTCGCGGAGCTCGGCATTCAGAGCAAGTCTAACGGCTGCATACATAACCCCGTCGGCGGCTGCGACAGCACCCCGATGACCAAGGCGGGCATGAAGTCCGTTACCTTTGCGGCTCAGGATCCGACCCTGACCTATTATTATCACACCTGGCACGATATGCCCGAGCGCTTCAGCGTTGACACCGTCGGCGACGGCTTCGATGTTGTCCTCGGCGTTATCGACAAGATCGACAAGTTCCAGCAGGCGAACGGCTTCACCGGTCCCCGCCAGTAAAAAAGTATTTTGAGCGGCTGCCGCGAACCGTATTTGCGGTTTCGGGCGGCCGCTTGACTTATATTTAAGGAGGTAATAAAAATGAATCTTCAGTCAGTCATTGACAAGAAGAAAGAAGCAGCCGAGTATATGGTGAGCGAGATAACCCACATATGCAAGGACTTCGAAAAACGCGATCCCGGCTCCAAAGGCGAGCAGCAGGCATGTGAGTATATGGCGGACGTACTGAAAAACGAGTGCGGATGCGAGAGAGCCGACGTCGAGTCGTTCAAAGAGAACCCCGGTTCGTTCTTCGGCTGGATATATTTCACGATTACCTTCGTCCTCGCGGCGGTAGCTATTTCGTTCTTCTATCCGCTCGTCTCGATAATTCTTATCGTCGTCGGTCTACTTATAGTCTTTATGCAGTTCGGACTCTATAAGAAGTTCATCGATCGCTTCTTCCCCGAAAAGACCGGACATAATGTCACCGCAGTCAAGAGCTGCAAGGGCGAAGTCAAGCGCCGCATATTCTTCAACGGTCATCCGGATGCCGCCTGGGAGTGGCCTGTCAACTATAAGCTCGGCGGTGTCGGCTTCGAGGCTCACGCGATAATCTGCGGCATCGGCGCTGTCTATTATCTTGTCCTTTCCATAATGCTTATAGCAAAGAACGGACTCGAGTATGTCCCGTTTGACGCAGACGAGACTCTCGGACTTCTTCGCCTCATCGGTCTTGTGTTCGTCCCGTTTCTTATCGGTCTTTACTGGATGTGGAACGAGAACCGCATCGTTGACGGCGCGAATGACAACCTCTCCGGCTGCTATATGGGCATAGCCATCCTCAAGGCTCTCAAGGAAGAGGGTATCGAGTTTGAAAACACCGAAGTCGGCGTTATCCTCACCGGCTCCGAGGAAGCGGGTCTGCGCGGCGCAAAGGCGTGGTGCGCGGCTCATAAGGGCGAGTTTGACGATGTCCCGACCTTCATCTTCTCTTATGATACGATTCACGATCCCAAGTACCTCATGACCAACTACCGCGACCTCAACGGCACGGTCAAGGCGGATAAAGATGTCTCCGACCTGTTCATGGAGGCGGCTAAGGAGCTTGATATCTCCTGCAAGAAGGGCTGGGTTCCGCCTCTCGGCGGCGCTACCGACTCCGCAGCGTTCGCGCAGGCGGGCTTCAGAGCGACCGGCGTCACCGGACTCAACCATAAGCTTGAGGACTATTATCACACCAGAAGAGACACCTATGACAACATGAACGAGCAGGGCCTCGCCGATTGCTTCGCAATCAGCGTCAAGGCTCTCGAGATGTTCGATAACGGCGCAAAGCAGTAAATTTTATCTTAAATAAGCTCACCCCGGACTGTATTTTACAGCCCGGGGTTTTGTCTGTCGAAAAAGTATATTATTGCACGGTCTCAAGGCTCACCTGTGTAAGGGGAGCTGTCACGGCTTCGCCGTGACTGAGGGGTTGTTGTAATGGAAGCTCAAATTCAAAACAATCCCTCCGGCGCTTCGCGCTACATCCTTTTACATAAGGGAGGCTTTGATTCCTGCAAAGCCCTCAAAAATGGTTTTTGCTACAGACAGCCCCGGACTGTATTTCACAGCCCGGGGTTTTGTCTTCTGTATATATTTTTATCCCAAATCCGGCTCGGCGGTTATCTCGACCTCCGCCTTTTCGCAGCCCTCAAGCTCGAGTATGATTATCTCATTCTCGTCCTTGAGCAGGACTCCGGGAATGTACAGCGCGCGCTGGGGACCTATCTCCCAGTAACGGCCGATGTTGAAGCTGTTTATGTATACGCAGCCCTTCTTGAACCCGTCAAGGTGAACGAAGCAGTCCTTTTGGCTCTGCGCTTTAAAATGTCCGCGCATGAAGAGGGGATACTTGCCGCCCTCGAGCGAAAAATCAATCTTCTCTGGGTTGTCGAGCGGGAGCGTGACAACATCGTAGCCCATGAGATTCTGGTTGCCGTAGCGGATGGCATCAATGCCCTTGCGGTCGTAGAGGTGCTCGCCGTAGTTCACTCGTCCCATCGCGTCAACCAATACGCCTATCGTGCAGCCGTCCGTGCAGCCGTCGAATTTGAATGTATCGTAGCCCGCGACTTTGTTCTCGTCGCGGCGGTCAATAGTCGCCTTGTGCTCGCCGTCTATATAGACATACGCGGTGTCGTGAACATTGGCAACGCGCAGTTCGTGCGGATTATATATCTGCTCGAGCTTTGTCTCGTAGTAGATCATGCCGCTGTTCTGACCGAAATATTCCATGCTCTCGGGCAGGGGAACGCGGTGGCGTTCGCCGAGATTGTCGAAGTTGCTTATGAGCGACGTGCTCTCGTCAAGCTCGACTTTGCCTATCGTCTGGAGCTCCGGCGATGCGGGAAGCTCGGTCTCGGGCAGGTTCTGAGCCTTGAGCAGAAGCTCTCTGACTGCATAATATGCGGGCGTGTAGTCGCCCCATTCGGTCAGCAGCGCGCAGTAGTCGTAGCTCGTGACCGTCGGCTGATATTCTTCGTAGCAGTTCGCTCCGGCAGTGAAGCCGAAGTTCGTGCCTCCGTGGAACATGTAGAAATTGAAGCTCGCGTCGATGTCAAGAAAATCTTTAATCTCGCCCGCAACGCTGTCCGAGCCGCGCGTGTGGTGTTCCTCGCCCCAGTGGTCGAACCAGCCGCACCAGAACTCGGTGCACATCTTCGGGGTGTTCTCATGGAATCTGTCCATGGCGTTGAATATCTCGGACGCGCGCGAGCCGAAGTTCAGCGTCTTGAACACATCGGGGAGCGTGCCGCCGGAGAGCATGCTGTTGTCGTCGCCGTCGGAGGTGAAGAGCATAACCTTTGCGCCGCAGTCGAGCATCAGCTTTTCGATATATCTGAGATATTCCTTGTCATTGCCATAGCTGCCGTATTCATTCTCGATCTGCATCGCGATTATGTTGCCGCCCTCGCTCTGCTGAAGATCGCCGATCTCCTCAAACAGCCTGTGATAGAAGTCCGAAACGTGCTGCAAATATTCGGGATAGGCGCAGCGCAGACGCATGTTTCTGTCCTTGAGCAGCCATGCCGGCAGTCCGCCGAAGTCCCATTCCGCGCAGATATACGGACCGGGTCTGACTATCGCATAGAGCCCGACCTCCTGCGCCGTCTTGATAAAACGCCTGATGTCGAACCTGCCGGTGAAGTCAAATTCGCCCTTCCTCGGCTCATGCATGTTCCAGCAGACATATGTTTCAACCGTGTTGAAACCCGCAGCTTTGAGCTTTCTGAGCCTGTCCTCCCAGTATTCGGGCATGATGCGGAAATAGTGCATCGAGCCGGAATATATGCGGAAGCTTTTGCCGTCCATTTTGAACTCGCCGTCTTTTATAGTGAGCATTTATTCTGTTCCCCCTTGGGCTTTTTAGTTGATTATACAATACCGCCGATGTGCAGTCAATAAAAATACCGGCAGATTTTACTCTGCCGGTAAATTGTATTTTTGAAGCTTTTCTTATGCCTTGTTGACCGATCCGAACAGCTCCATCTTCTCTTTGACGGTAGCCTTGATAGCCTCGAAGCCGGGTGCGAGAAGCTTTCTGGGATCGAAGCCCTTGCCCTCGAGATCCTTGCCTGCCTCGATGTACTTTCTGGTAGCGTCAGCGAAAGCGAGCTGGCACTCGGTGTTGACGTTGATCTTGGAAACGCCGAGGGAGATAGCTTCCTTTATCATGTCTGCGGGGATGCCTGTGCCGCCGTGGAGAACGAGGGGCATCTCGCCGGTGAGCTCCTGGATGTTGGCGAGAACGTCAAATCTCAGACCCTTCCAGTTTGCGGGATACTTGCCGTGAATGTTGCCGATGCCCGCTGCGAGCATATCGACGCCGAGATCAGCAATCATCTTGCACTCATTGGGGTCAGCAACTTCGCCGCCGCCGATGACGCCGTCCTCTTCGCCGCCGATGGCGCCGACTTCGGCCTCAACGGAAATGCCCTTCGAGTGAGCGAGAGCGATTATCTCCTTGGTCTTCTCGATGTTCTCCTCAATGCCGTAGTGAGAGCCGTCGAACATGACGGAGGAGAAACCTGCCTCGATGCACTTGATAGCGCCCTCATAGGAGCCGTGATCAAGGTGAAGAGCAACGGGAACGGTGATTCCAAGCTCGTTGACCATAGCGTCAACCATGGCAGCGACGGTCTTGAAGCCGCACATATACTTGCCAGCGCCCTCGGATACGCCGAGAATAACGGGCGAGTTGAGCTCCTGAGCGGTGAGAAGGATTGCCTTTGTCCACTCAAGGTTGTTGATATTGAAGTGACCGACCGCATATTTGCCGGCCTTTGCATCTTTGAGCATCTGTGCTGCGGAAACTAACATAGTAAAAACCTCCTAAGCTTTTATGGCATTATTATACACCATTAGCTGCAAAAAATCAATATTATCGATCCTCTCGGAAGTAAGAAAGTCCGAGGCTCGCGGGCGGCAGATTCTCGCGCTTGCGGCGCATGCTGACCGCGACAAGGACGATTATCGTAACAACATAGGGAGTCATCATGAACAGCTCCTGCGCGCCGAAGCTGAGGTTCGGGATGTAGTTGTGAACGACCATGAGACCGCCGAAGAGGAACGAGCCGAGGATGCCGAGATCGGGCTTCCAGACGGCGAAGATAACGAGCGCGATTGCAAGCCAGCCGCGGTCGCCGAAGCCGTTGTTCGACCAGACGCCGTTCGCGTAGTCCATGACGTAGTAGAGACCGCCGAGACCCGCTATAACGCTGCCGACGATTGTCGAAATATATTTGTATCTGCCGACATTGATGCCCGCCGCGTCACTCGTTGCGGGATTCTCGCCGACCGCGCGCAGCTGAAGTCCTGTGCGCGTGTGCTTGAAGAAATAGGCGGTGATGAGCGCGATGATTATCGCGGCGTAAGCGAGGAAGCTGTAGGAGAAGAATATATCTCCGACCTTTCCGAGCTTTGCGGCGAACGGGAGCGTTGTTTTGAAGCAGTTGCTCGTTGCGCTCAGCGCTATCGAGGGGATGTCGCTGCCGGTTATCTTTATCAGCGAGCCGCCGAAGAAGTTGCCGAAGCCGACGCCGAAAGTTGTCATCGCAAGACCCGTAACATTCTGGTTTGCACGCAGAGTGACGGTCAGGAAGCAGTAAAGCAGACCCATGAGCGCCGAGCCCAAAATGCTCGAGAGCAGGGGAATGAGCACTGCGAGGAACGGGTTCACCGTCTCGACGCTCTTCTCATAGAAGAACGCGCCGATAACGCCGGAGATGCCGCCGACATACATGATGCCGGGGATACCGAGGTTCAGGTTGCCGCCCTTTTCGGTTATCGTCTCGCCCGTTGAGCCGAAGAGCAGAGGAATGCTCTGCATTATAGCACGCTGAATGAATGTGATTATCATTATGCCTTCGCCTCCTTGCTGCGGAACTTGACAGAGTAGTTGATGAAGAACTCACTGCCGATGATGAAGAAGATTATGATTCCGGTGATGATATCGGCAAACGAGTCATTGAGTCCGAGGCTCGTCGATATCTGAATTGCGCCCTTCTGGAAGAAGACGATGAGCAGTGAGGTAAGGATCATGTAAGCGGGGTTGAACTTCGCGAGCCACGATACCATTATCGCGGTGAATCCGCGTCCGCCGACTGTGTTTGTCGCGATGGTGTGGTCGGTGCCGCTGACGAGCAGAAGTCCGGTGACGCCGCAGAGCGCGCCGGAGAGGAGCATCGTGCGCATGATGACCTTCTTGACGTTGATGCCTATGTAGCGCGCGGTGTTTTCGCTCTCGCCGACGACGGAGAGCTCATAGCCGTGCTTGCTGTATTTGAGATAGATGTACATGAAAACGGTCAGCGCCGCAACGATAAGTATGTTGAGCAGGTAGTCCTGACCGCCGAGGCTCGGAAGCCAGCCGTTGTGGCTGACGCTGTTGATGACTCCGATGTGACCCGAGCCCTTGGGGTTCGACCATTTGTAGCAGAAATAAGCGACAATCTGCGTTGCGATGTAGTTCATCATCAGCGTGAAGAGCGTCTCATTGGTGTTCCACTTCGCCTTGAAGAACGCGGGGATGAAAGCCCATATTGCGCCTGCAACAATGCTCGTTATAATCATAACGGGGAAGAGGAGATAGGACGGGAGCTTGTCGCCGAAGAGGATCATGCAGGCCGCTGTCGCGAAGCCGCCCATGAGAGCCTGTCCCTCTGCGCCGATGTTCCAGAATTTCATCTTGAATGCGGGGGTGACTGCGAGCGAAACGCACAGGAGCATTGCAAGATTCTGGAGCAGGCTCCATATACGTCTCGGCGAGCCGACCGCGCCGAAGATTATCGCGGAATAGACCTCCGCGGGATTCTGACCGGTGATAGCGACGGTCACAATGGAGCAGAGGAGCAGCGCCAGAATGACCGCGCCGATCCTGATAAGCCATGCCGCCCATGAGGGAACGGTGCTGCGCTTGACTATGTGGAAAAGAGGCTCGCGCTTCTGTCCGTTTGACTTACTCATGGGTTTCACCTCCGTCGGTTTT
>JBNMIN010000051.1:0-15138 GCA_050873305.1 Oscillospiraceae bacterium | reverse complement strand
GTAAAAAGGGTCTGTAGATTTTTATTTTACGCTGAAGAGCAGGTCGCTGTAGGTCGGGAACGGCCAGAACTCCTTGGCGGTTATCGTCTCAGCCTCGTCGCAGACGGCGCGCAGGGCGTCCATCTTGCCGAGGATAACGTCTCTGATATCATTCGCCGCTTCGGTGACATCCTCGATAGCCTGGAACTTCGCTATCTCGCTGTCAAGGTCTGCGGTCGCGTCGGCGATTTCATCGGACAGCTCGGAGAGCTTCGTGATGGTCGAGGTCTCGTATTTGCAGGGGAGACCTGCGACTGCCGCTTTCTTCGCAGCGAGGGTCTCTGCAAGCGACTTTGTGTAGCCCTCGACTGCGGGGAGAATCTCTTTTCTCGCCATGTCGACCATGGTCAGAGCTTCTATATTGACGGCCTTCGAGTAGTTCTCAAGAAGTATCTCATAGCGGCTGTGAAGCTCTGCGGGTGAGAATATCTTGTGAGCGGTGAGCATCTTCACGTTCTTGTCGGCTATCATCGCGGGCATAGCGTCCGGAGTGGTGCGGAGATTCAACAGTCCGCGCTCCTCGGTAGCTTCCTTTATCCATGCGTCGTCATAGCCGTTGCCGTTGAAGATGATTCTCTTGTGGTCTTTTATGGTCTTCTTTATCATGTCGTGCAGAGCGGTCTCGAAGTCATCGACATTTTCGAGGCGGTCCGCATATATCTTGAGCGACTCCGCAACGGCGGCGTTGAGCATGATGTTCGCGCAGGCGATGCTGTTCGACGAGCCGAGCATACGGAACTCAAACTTGTTGCCGGTGAACGCAAAGGGCGATGTGCGGTTGCGGTCGGTGGTGTCGCGGGTGAACTTCGGCAGAACATGAACGCCGAGCTTCATCGTTGTCTTTTCGCTGCCGCTGTAGGGCGCGTCGTTCTCTATGGCGTCGAGAACTGCGGTCAGCTCGTCGCCGAGGAACATAGAGACAACTGCGGGCGGAGCTTCGTTCGCGCCGAGTCTGTGGTCGTTGCCTGCGGTCGCGACGGAGACGCGGAGCAGATCCTGATAGTCGTCAACGGCTTTGATGACCGCGCAGAGGAACAGCAGGAACTGTGCGTTCTCATAGGGGGTCTCGCCGGGGGTGAGGAGGTTGACTCCCGTATCTGTAGCCATGGACCAGTTGTTGTGCTTGCCCGAGCCGTTGACTCCGGCGAACGGCTTCTCGTGGAGCAGGCAGACAAGTCCGTGCTTCGCGGCGACTTTCTGCATTATCTCCATGGTCAGCTGGTTGTGGTCGGTGGCGATGTTCGTTGTGGTATATATGGGTGCGAGCTCATGCTGAGACGGTGCGACTTCGTTGTGCTCGGTCTTTGCAAGAACGCCGAGCTTCCAGAGCTCTTCGTTGAGGTCTGCCATGTAAGCGGCGACTCTCGGCTTGATAACTCCGAAATAGTGGTCGTCCATTTCCTGACCCTTGGGCGCCTTTGCGCCGAAAAGCGTGCGTCCGCAGAAGACGAGGTCTTTGCGCTGCTCATAGAGAGCCTTGTCAACAAGGAAGTATTCCTGCTCGGGGCCGACGGAGGTGCGCACGCACTTTACATCGGTGTTGCCGAAGAGTCTGAGAATACGAAGAGCCTGCTTGTTGAGAGCCTGCATGGAACGGAGCAGGGGCGTTTTCTTGTCGAGTGCCTCGCCGCCGTAAGAGCAGAACGCCGTGGGAATGCAGAGGGTCTTGTCTTTTATGAATGCGTAGGAAGTGGGATCCCACGCGGTGTAGCCGCGGGCTTCAAAGGTTGCTCTGAGTCCGCCCGACGGGAAGGACGATGCGTCCGGCTCGCCTTTTATAAGTTCCTTGCCCGAGAACTCCATGATAACGCGTCCGTCGGAGGCGGGGGTTATGAAGCTGTCGTGCTTCTCGGCGGTGATGCCGGTCAGGGGCTGGAACCAGTGGGTGAAATGGGTCGCGCCATGCTCAACGGCCCAGTCCTTCATAGCGGCGGCAACTGCGTTGGCGACATCATTATTCAGGCTTGCTCCTTCGTCAATAGTCTTCTTGAGAGACTGGTAAACATCGGCGGAAAGCATTGCTTTCATCACTCTGTCGTCAAAAACGAGACTGCCGAAATAATCAGATACTGTGCTCATAAGTTAGCGCTCCTTTTTCATATTTTAAGGCGAAAAATAAAAAATGGCGTCAATGAACCCGTTCGGTTCAAAGACGCCATTGCCTTTATGCGCTGAATTATACGCGCAGCAAAATCGTTTGTCAAGGCGTTTTCGGACAATTCTTTATTTTTGTGCAAATAGCCGCAATCGGGGCTTTTTGAAAAGCGATTTTATGAGCAAGATGTAACCGTCTTTTTGAGAAAATGCGGCGGAGTTGAACTCGAGCCGGAAAAATTTTTTCGGCGGCGCTCTTTTCTCTCAGCCGTTTCGGAAAATAAAGTGCGATACATATAAAATACGCGATTGACACGGGTCTTTTAATATGATAAAATACGCCTCAAATGAGCAAAGGCGTTCATTCCCCGGGGGACAGTGCCCCCATCGGAGGACGCCTTTGCTTTTTGCTTTTTCGGAACCGAGCGCCCCGCATCTCATCGGGTTTTGCGGGCAGTTGACCGCGTTGTCATATTTTTCGGTTCCAAAGCACTCGCTTTTAGTACAGAATACCGTAGAAGTCGGCAGGGAAGGTGTGTTATAATATGATATAATGAAAGTACGCGTGAAACCTTAACCGGAGAAGTATATAAAAAAGAAAAGATAAAATACGGAGGGATATTAATGACAAAGTACATCTTTGTGACCGGAGGAGTCGTATCCGGCCTCGGAAAGGGGATAACTGCGGCGTCGCTCGGACGAATACTCAAAGCGCGCGGACTCAAGGTAGCGGCGCAGAAGCTCGATCCTTATATCAACGTTGACCCGGGCACCATGAGCCCCTATCAGCACGGCGAAGTTTATGTCACGGAAGACGGCGCGGAGACCGACCTCGACCTCGGTCACTACGAGCGCTTCATCGACGAGGATCTTAACAAATACTCGAATCTCACCACCGGTAAAGTATACTGGAACGTGCTCAACAAAGAGCGCCGCGGCGAGTATCTCGGTTCGACCGTTCAGGTCATACCCCATATAACAAATGAAATAAAGGATTTCGTATACCGTGTCGGCAAGAAAACCGATGCCGATGTGGTCATCACTGAGATCGGCGGCACTATAGGTGACATTGAATCCCAGCCTTTCCTCGAAGCTGTAAGACAGATATCTCTTGAGGTAGGGCGTGAGAACAGCCTCTTTATCCATGTCACTCTGGTGCCGTTTTTGCGTGGATCGGACGAGCATAAGTCCAAGCCCACCCAGCACTCGGTCAAGGAGCTGCAGGGCATGGGCATCAACCCGAACATAATCGTCCTGCGCTGCGACGAGCCGCTTGAGGAGTCTATCTTCAAGAAGATATCGCTCTTCTGCAACGTCAAGCCCGACTGCGTTATAGAGAACATAACCCTGCCTTATCTCTACGAAGCTCCGCTGATGCTCGAGAAGTCGAACTTCTCGTCCGTCGTCTGCCGCGAGCTGAATATAGACGCTCCCGAGCCGGATCTCGACGAGTGGACGGAGCTTGTCCACCGCATCAAGAACCGCGAAAATGAAGTCAAGATAGGTCTTGCCGGCAAATATGTCCAGCTCCATGACGCGTATCTGTCCGTTGCCGAGGCGCTTCGCCACGCGGGCTACACTCTCAACACCCATATCCGCATCGACTGGATCGATTCCGAGAATCTGACCGAGGCGAACTACGAGCAGGAGCTCTCGCACCTCGACGGAATAATCGTCCCCGGCGGCTTCGGCGGCAGAGGAATCGAGGGCATGATCCTCGCGGCGAAATACGCCAGAGAGAACAATGTTCCCTATTTCGGAATCTGCCTCGGAATGCAGATAGCGGTTATAGAATACGCGCGCGATGTCGCGGGTATAAAAGACGCCCACTCCGGCGAGTTCGATGAGCTCTGCAAGAACAAGGTCATCGACTTCATGCCCGGTCAGAGCGACAATATCGACAAGGGCGGCACACTGCGTTTGGGCGCATATCCCTGCGTCATCAAGCCCGGCACGACGATGGAGCGCTGCTACGGAAAGTCCGAAATTTCCGAGCGCCACCGCCACCGCTACGAGTTCAACAACGATTATCGCGATATACTTACTCAGAACGGACTCACCCTCTCGGGTCTTTCGCCCGACGGCAGACTCGTTGAAACGGTCGAGCTTTCCGACCGCCCGTTCTATGTCGGAGTGCAGTATCACCCCGAGTTCAAATCCCGTCCCAACAAGGCTCACCCGCTGTTCAAAGGCTTTATAGCCGCAGCGCTTGAAAAATCTGAGATCGGAGAATAAATACCTATGGCAAACTTGCATGAAGAGTGCGGCGTTTTCGGAGTCTATTCACCCAAGCCCGGCCCCGTGGCGGATCTCGCCTACTACGGTCTCTATGCTTTGCAGCACAGAGGACAGGAGAGCTGCGGCATAGTCGTCAACGACGACGGAGTGTTCGCTTCGCGCAAGGACATCGGACTTGTCAACGAAGTCTTCTCGCGCGACGACCTGATGAAGTTCCCGCAGGGCAGAATGGCTGTCGCCCACGCGCGCTACGGCACGACCGGCGGCAACAGCAGAGCGAACTGCCAGCCCATCGAGGTCAACCATCAGAAGGGCAAGATGGCTCTTGCCCACAACGGAAACCTCAGCAACGCCTATGAATTGCGCAGCGAGCTCGAACTCGGCGGCGCTATCTTCCACACGACGAGCGACACCGAGATAATCGCCTATATCGTCACGCAGGCGCGCCTCAACAGTCCTTCGATAGAAAACGCGCTGAGCAGCGCGATGAACAGGCTCGAGGGCGCGTATTCCCTCGTGCTCATGTCCGCCGCAAAGCTGCTCGCGGCGCGCGACCCCTACGGGTTCCGCCCGCTGTGCTACGGCAAAACGCTCGACGGCACATATGTCGTCGCGTCCGAGAGCTGCGCGCTCTCCGCCGTCGGCGCAAAATTCGAGCGCGATATACTCCCCGGCGAGATACTCGTCTTTGACGAAAACGGCGTGCGCTCGAACAGGGATCACTGCGGCGAAAAGCCGAAGCGCTCATGCATTTTTGAGTATATCTATTTTGCAAGACCCGATTCCGTCATTGACGGCGTGTCGGTTCACGCGGCGCGCAGAAATGCCGGCGCGATACTTTCAAAGACCCATCCGGTCGAAGCCGATGTCGTCATGGGCGTACCGGATTCGGGAATCGACGCGGCTCTTGGCTATGCCGAGGCGTCGGGAATACCCTACGGAATGGGCTTCATAAAAAACAAATATATCGGCAGAACTTTCATCTCGCCCGGTCAGGACAAGAGAATCGACCAGGTGAGAATAAAGCTCAGCGCGATAAGCGAATCCGTAAAAGATAAGAGGATAGTGCTCATAGACGACTCCATAGTGCGCGGCACGACGAGCCGCCAGATAGTCAACCTCCTGCGCGAAGCGGGGGCAAAAGAGGTGCATATGCGCATCTCATCGCCACCGTTCATGCATCCGTGCTACTACGGCACTGACGTTGACTCGCGTGAGAATCTTATCGCCTGCCACCATTCGGTGGAGGAGATTGCCGACATAATCGGCGCGGATTCCCTCGGATATCTGCCGGAGTCGGAGCTTAAAAATCTGATAGGCAGCGAGAACTTCTGCAGCGCGTGCTTCAACGGAGTCTATCCGACCCCTATCCCGGATGTTATCACCAAAGACCGCTTTGAGGGGAAACTCTCCGAGCGGAGCAAATAAATAAAAATACGAAAAGCGAAAGGAAACTGCGGTATGGAAAAGTTGTATGAAGGCAAGAGCAAGGTCGTTTACAGTTCGGAGGAGCCCGGTACCTGCATCATCAAGTACAAGGACACCGCCACTGCCGGCAACGGCGTCAAGAAAGAGGATCTGCCCGGAAAAGGAAAACTCAACGCGGCGATCTCCAACATCATCTTTGATTACCTCATGAAGAACGGAGTCAAGACCCATCTTCTCAAGGTCATCGACGAAACCACCGTCCTCGCGAAGAAGGCTGAGATCGTCATGGTCGAGGTCATAGTCAGAAATATCGCAGCAGGAAGCTTTTCAAAGAAATACGGCGTGCCGGAGGGCTCGCCCCTGAAGAACACGGTCGTTGAGTTCAGCTACAAGAGCGACGAGCTCGGCGATCCGATGATAAACGACAGCCAGATAACCGCCATCGGTCTCGCTACGCAGGAGGAGCTCGACGAGCTCAGAGCCATGTCCAAGCGCATAAACGAGCTGATGACCGAGCTGTTCGCAAAGGGCGGCGTGCGCCTTGTCGATTTCAAGCTCGAGTTCGGACGCACCGACGAGGGACTTGTCCTGTGCGATGAGATCTCCCCCGATTCCTGCCGCCTGTGGGATATGGAGACCGACAAGAAGCTCGATAAGGACAGATTCCGCCGCGACCTCGGCGATGTTCTCGGCGGCTACAGAGATGTTCTCGCGAGACTTCAGAGCTCGATCTGATAAATTCAAGGAGTGTATTTTTAAATGAGACTCATAGACCGCAAGATCGTCCTTGAGGACGGCAGCGAGTACTACGGATACGGCTTCGGCAGCTATGCCGACAGGGTGTGCGAGATAGTTTTCAACACCTCGATGGTCGGCTATCAAGAGATAGTCTCCGACCCGTCGTATACCGATCAGATGGTCGTTATGACATATCCGCTCATAGGCAACTACGGCATAACCGACGACGATTTCGAGTGCAAAAACCCGAGCATCGGCGGCCTTATCGTGTATGACTACAACGATATGCCCTCGAACTTTAGATACACAAAGACGCTCTCGGAGCTGCTCGAAGAGAACGGCATCCCCGGCATCTCCGGCGTTGACACGAGAAAGCTCACGCGCAGCATACGCGATTTGGGCTCGCGCCGCGTGCTCATAACCTCGCCCGATATCCCGGCCGAGGTCGCGGTGGAGATAATCAAAAATACCCCCGTCGCCCACGATGCGGTCAGCCGCGTCAGCTGCAAAAAGCGCTGGTATTCGCGCACCTCGAACCCGCAGTTCAATGTCGTCGCGATAGACTGCGGCATGAAGCTCAATATCGTGCGCAGCCTCAACAAGTTCGGCTGCAACGTCGTTGTCGTGCCCTATGACACGCCGGCGGAGGAGATAGAGTTTATGAAGCCCGACGGAGTGTTCCTTTCAAACGGTCCCGGCGATCCCGAGGATGTTACCCCTGTTATAAACACGGTCAGGGCGCTTCGCGGAAAATATCCGATTTTCGGAATCTGCCTCGGACATCAGATGATATCCCTCGCCTACGGCGCAAAGACATATAAGCTCAAGTTCGGTCACCGCGGCGGAAACCACCCGGTCATGAACCTCGACACAAATAAGATAGAGATAACCTCGCAGAACCACAGCTACGCCGTTGACCCGAAAACGGTCGAGGGCACCGATCTCGAAGTGACGCACATAAATCTTCTCGACAACACCGTCGAGGGAGTCAGATGCAAGAAAGACCTTGTGTTCAGCGTGCAGTATCACCCCGAGAGCGCGCCCGGCCCGCAGGACAGCAGCTATCTGTTCGGTCAGTTTATCGACTATATGAAGGAGGCGAAGGAGCGTGCCTAAGAGAACTGATATAAAAAAGGTGCTCGTTATCGGCTCTGGTCCTATAGTCATCGGTCAGGCTGCCGAGTTCGACTATGCGGGAACTCAGGCGTGCCTCGCCCTGCGTGAGGAGGGCTACGAGGTCGTCCTCGCGAACTCAAACCCCGCAACGATAATGACCGACACAACTATAGCCGATAAGGTCTATATGGAGCCGCTGACGCTCGAATATCTCGCGCGTATCTGCCGCTATGAGCGCCCGGACGCGATAGTCCCCGGCATCGGCGGTCAGACCGGACTCAACCTTGCGATGCAGCTCGCGAAAAAGGGTGTTCTCAAGGAGTGCGAGATAGAGCTGCTCGGCACAGATGCCGAGAGCATTGAGCGCGCCGAGGACAGAGAGCTGTTCAAAGAGCTCTGCGAGAGTATCGGCGAGCCGATAGTCCCCTCGCAGATAACCTACAGCATCGAAGAGGGCCTTGAGGCGGCGGAGAAGATAGGCTATCCCGTTATCCTGCGCCCCGCGTTCACGCTCGGCGGAACGGGCGGCGGCTTCGCCTATGACCCCGACGAGATGCGCGACATGATGAAGAACGCGCTTGCGCTCTCGCCCATGCATCAGGTGCTCGTCGAAAAGAGCATAAAGGGCTACAAAGAGATAGAATACGAAGTGATACGCGACGCGAACGACACCGCTATCACCGTCTGTAATATGGAAAACCTCGACCCCGTCGGTATTCACACCGGCGACTCGATAGTCGTCGCGCCCAGCCAGACGCTGACGAACAAAGAATATCAGATGCTCAGGGATTCCGCGCTCAAAATTATCCGCGCCCTGGGAGTAAAGGGCGGCTGCAACGTTCAGTTTGCGCTCGACCCCCATTCGTTCCGCTACTATGTCATTGAGGTCAACCCCAGAGTTTCGCGCTCGTCCGCCCTCGCTTCAAAGGCGAGCGGATATCCGATAGCGCGCGTCTCGGCGAAGATAGCGGTCGGCATGGATCTGCATGAGATACAGCTTGCAAACACCCCCGCCTGCTTCGAGCCCTCGCTCGACTATGTCGTGACCAAGATGCCGCGCTTCCCGTTTGATAAGTTCCCCGCCGCGCACAACACGCTTTCGACCCAGATGAAGGCGACCGGCGAGGTCATGAGCGTCGGACGCACATTTGAAGAGAGCCTGCTCAAGGCGATACGCTCGCTCGAAGAGAGCAAGAACCATCTGCATATGGAGAAGTTCGACTCGGCGCATATGAGCGTTGACGAGCTGCTCGAATATATCAAAGAGGGCACGGACGACCGTCTCTATGCAATATCCCAGCTGATGTGGATGGGCGTTGACCCGTCGCTCATCTGCGATATAACGCATATAGACATGTTCTTCCTCGACAAGATAAAGAAAATAGTCGATTTCGAGAAGGAGATGGAGGCGAATCCCGGCTCCGACATTCTTCTGCGCGAGGCAAAGCGCCTCGGCTTCTCCGATTCGTATATCGCCGAGCTCTGGAAAGAGAGCGAGGACAGCATATATGAGCGCAGATGCAAAGAGGATATCTTCCCGACATACAAGATGATCGATACCTGCGCGAGCGAGTTCGACAGCTATGTGCCTTATTTCTACTCGACCTACGCGAGCGAGAACGAGTCCGTTGTGTCGGACAAAAAGAAGATAATAGTCTTAGGCTCCGGTCCTATCCGTATCGGACAGGGCGTTGAGTTCGACTATTCGACCGTCCACGCCGTCCATGCCATTCAGCAGCTCGGCTATGAGGCGATAGTTATCAACAACAACCCCGAGACCGTTTCGACCGACTACACCACTGCCGACAAGCTCTATTTCGAGCCCCTGACGACAGAGGATGTCATGAATATAGTTCATCTCGAAAAGCCGGAGGGTGTTATAGTCACCCTCGGCGGTCAGACTGCCGTCAACCTCGCGGCTCCGCTTGCAAGACGCGGCGTGAAGATAATCGGCACCGACTGCGACGCCATTGAGCGCGCCGAGAACAGAGATGCGTTTGACGCCGTTATAAAATCTCTCGGCATCCCGAACCCGAAAGGCGAGGCTGTTACGGATATCGAGACCGGTGCGGCTGTTGCCGCGCGCATAGGCTATCCCGTGCTTGTGCGCCCGAGCTTCGTGCTCGGCGGCAGAGCGATGGAGATAGTCGCTAATGAGACGATGCTCAGAAAATATCTCAAGAACGCCGTTGAGGTCGACGAGGATAAGCCCGTGCTCATAGATAAATATCTTATGGGCAAGGAAGTTGAGATAGACGCCATCTGCGACGGCAGCGAGGTGTTCATCCCCGGCATAATGGAGCTCGTCGAGCGTACCGGCGTCCACTCGGGCGACAGCACGAGCGTGTATCCGCCGTTCTCCATCTCGCAGAAGGTCAGAGACACGATAGCCGAATACACCACAAAGCTCGGACTCGGCATAGGCATAGTCGGTCTGTTCAATATACAGTTTATAGTTGACAGCGACGAGAGCGTCTATGTTATCGAGGTCAACCCCCGCGCTTCGCGAAGCGTGCCGTTCCTTTCAAAGTCCACCGACTGCAACCTTGTTCGTATTGCGACAAAGGTCATGCTCGGACAGAGCCTGCGAGACCAGGGCATAACCGATATGCGTCTGCCCGACGGAAAGCGCTGGTATGTCAAAGCTCCGGCGTTCTCGTTCGAGAAGCTGACCGGCATGGACGCGTATCTCTCGCCCGAGATGAAATCGACCGGCGAAGCGATAGGCTACGACAAGCGCCTGAACCGTGCGCTATACAAGGCTCTCCAGGCGTCCGGAGTCAGGATGAAAGAATACGGTACCGTAATAGTCACCCTTGCCGATGAGGATAAAGAAGAAGCTCTGCCGCTCGTCAAGCGCTTCTATCACCTCGGCTTCAATATAGAGGCGACCGCCGGAACCGCAGCGTTCCTCAAAAAGCACGGCATACGCACCCGCGTGCGCGGCAAGCTCAGCGAGGGCAGCACCGAGATCCTCGATTCCATCCGCGCGGGCTATGTCAGCTATGTTATAAACACGCGCGCCATTCTCTCCGGCGTCCACTTTGAGGACGGCGTTGAGATCCGCCGCTGTGCCGTCCAGAACGGCGTGACGATATTCACCTCCCTCGACACCGTGAAGATAGTCCTCGATGTTCTCGAAGAGATAACCCCTGAGATATCGACCATAAACGGCGACGGCGAGAACTGATTTCAACAACCCTTATTATATTAAAAGACCTCCCCGAGCGGGAGGTCTTTTGCTTTTGCTATACCTGCAAAGCAGGCAGCCGCAAGCATAGAATTTTAGCATATATTCATATAAATATTATGTTGACACGGATTATTTTGTATGATACACTGAAAATATTAAATATAAAGGAGAAAAAACAATGGGCTTTCTTAAGAAAATATTGTCCGCTGTCAACTCGCGGTACATAGCTTTTGTTGACTTCATGCTCAGCGTGAGCTCACTTGTGTTCTTTTACGGCGGCGTTCAGTGGGAGAAGCAGTGGATGTCGGCTGTGCTTATTGCTGCTATATATGCAATTTCCGGAATCTGCCTTGCCGCGAACTTTGCGTATCTGCTGCTGCGCGCATTGAAAGGCGAGAGCTACGGCGAGCTGAAATGCAGAAAAGCGCTCGATATAATACATTTTATAACGGGCTTTGCCGCGTTCGGAATCTGCGTTTATGCCATATGCATTCTCTTTGGAGTCGGCGGAGGCATAAGCAGCGAGGAGATACAGCGCGCTCTTGAGGCGGTGCGCCCGAATATCTTATATCTATTTATAGGTCTCGCGGTCGGCATTCCGCTCATTTTTACCGTCGGCGCACGCAGTACCGTAAAGGCTCTCTGCCTTGCCGCGGTCAGTGGGGGAATAGTTATCGCCGTTGCCGCCGTGCTTATAAATCCCTCCGTCTCGATGACGACTCCGAATATGAAAGCCGAAAAAATCGACCTTTCATCGAGAAAGCTTCTGTGGAGCGACGAATTTGACGGCGACAAGCTCGATGAGACAAAGTGGCGCGTGTTTGATGACGACGAGCATACAACATTCTATACCAAAGATCAGGTCAGCGTCCGCGACGGCAACGCCTATCTTCGAACGGAATATAAAAAGGACGGCAAATACGGCGACGGCTTCTACGGCGCATGGCTGAGCACGGAAAACAGCTTCAAAAACAACTACGGCTATTATGAGATACGCTGTATAATGCCGAAAGCCGAGGGACTGCATGCGGCTTTTTGGGCGTTTGCCGCTTCAAACCCGTATTCGGGCTACGGCAAGACGGGTGCCGAGATAGATATTTTCGAAAACGCCTATTACCGTGTCAGCGGCAATGACGAGAAATCCAACTGCAAATATACCGTCAATCTGCACACGGGCGACGAGAACGGAAATCTTATCTCAACGGGAATTCCCGCCGTCACGACATATACAAAGACGGGCAAAAATATGTACGAGGACTTCCATACCTACGGACTTGAATGGACAAAAAATGCCTATATTTTCTATTATGACGGCGTCGAGGTCGGCAGAATAGACTTTTCAAAGGGCGATATAAACGGCATCGTCGGCACCTGCGAGACTCCGGAATTCCTGTATGTCTCGACTCATGTCGGCAGCCAGATAAGGGACGACGGAAGCGTGCGCGAGGAGTGGAACGGCAACGCATTCAAGAATCCCGAGGGTACTTTCCCGCAGGACTTCGTTGTTGACTATGTCCGCGTGTACGCCCCGGCAGAATAAGCAAAAATAATATAAAAAGCTGTGAATCTTTAAAATTCACAGCTTTTGTTTTTTACGCCTTGCCCTTTTGCAGCAGCACTCTCAGCGGTCCCTCAAAGACAAGCTGGTTGATAAAAAACGCCTTTATGTCGTTTGGGCTGCAAAACTTTTTCCTGCGCCCTGCGGAGAGCGAGGTCTGCTCTCTTATTGTGCGCGAGACGAAGCCGACGCAGGTGTCGCGTCCGCGCTGTTTCGGGATTATCCGCAGATAGAGCAGTGCGAGCCCGATGTAGCTGTATTTATATTCATCGGCGTTTGAGGTCATGTGCTTTATGATGCGCTCGACATTGCGGAGCTCCGCTTCCGTTACGGGCAGAGCGAACAGCGCGCAGGGGACATCGGTGCCTTTGTAAGTCGGGTGGAGGTCGAAGTCCTCGGTCATGAATCCGCGCTTGCCTGTGAAGCTGAAAAATTTCGGGTAGTGTTCGTCCGTGCTTATCGACATGTGGGAGTATTCCCAAAGCCCTATTCTTTTTATCGTTCGCGAGACCTTATCCGGATAGTCGGTGAGCATAATATAGACGGTGCGGTCTTTTCTGTTCATTCGGCATACTCCCCCTTGTAATATTTTTTAGTATATGCTAACATTATAAACAACTAAAGTTGTCTAATCAAGAAACTGTTTCGTAAATTGGTAAGATAAACGACCAAATATAAAAAGAGGCGTTTAAATGGTGAATAAAAATGATCTTAGATATATCAAAACGGAGCGGCTGATAGTACATACATATGTCGATTTGCGCCTGCGCGACCCGTCGCCCGTCAAGGTCAGCGACCTGTGCCGGGAGGCGCTGATAAACAAAACGACATTCTATTCCCACTATGATACCATGGAGAGCCTGCATCGGCATATCTGCCGCGAGACCGTCGCCGATATTCTCGGCCGCTGCGACTGCGCCAAGATGGCGTTCAGCGATACATACGCCTTTGTTTCAGAGCTTGTCGGCGCGATATCGCGTGAAGAGCGGCTCATCCGCGCGCTCTACGGCGACGATGTGACTTCACTGCTCAACGACGCGGAGGAGGCTCTTTTCAGGATATATCTGCATGACGACGACGAGCCGGAACGCAAAGAAAAGATAATTTTCTGCATCGGCGGAACGTCAAGGTTACTGCTCATGAACCCGGACGAGCACGGCATTCGCGCGGCGTCGGAGCTCATACGCACTGTCTTTAATCTCAACGAAAACAGAACATAAAAATCTTCAGCGCCGAGGTCACAAATTGTTTACAAACATATTGTTGACAATCGGCGCTCATATATGTATAATGTGTAGCGTGCTACACTTAATATTGCTGAAAACAGCTTTGCGGAAAGGAGATCGCTATGGAGCATATCGGATATTTTTTCAAACGCATAGACAACCGCTTGAAATCAAACGCCGACGCTGCACTCGGCAAGCACGGGCTGACCTTTGCGCAGTCGCGTATTTTGAGATTCCTCGCCGAGCGCGGAGGTCAGGCGACCCAGAAGGAAATAGAGGACTACGCCCATGTTTCGCATCCGACGATTGTCGGCATAGTCACGCGCATGGAGCAGAGCGGCTTTCTCAGCACCTGTACCGATCCGTCGGACAAGAGAAACAAGGTCGTGCGGCTGACCGACAAGGCGAAAAATATCAATCTCGAGATACGCCGTTCGATTGACAACGGCGAGCGGGCGATGCTCAGATCGTTCAGCGAAGAAGAAGTTGAACAGCTCCGCGGATATCTCATGAGGATATGCGATAACCTTGATATTGACAGCAGCCCCGGATGCAAACCGGAAAGTGGAGCAAAGAAAGAAAAGAGGGAGTGAGAATATGATAAAAACTTTGTTGAAGAGCATGCGCCAATACAAAAAAGTATCATGGGCGACTATCTTTTTCTCCGCGTTTGAAGTCGTGTTCGAGATAGTTATCCCGCTTTGCATGTCGGGTCTTATCGACAACGGCATCGAGGGCGGCGTGATATCCATGGTCTGGAAATACGGTCTTGCGTTGCTCTTCCTCGCGGTGTTCCAGATGGTGACGGGAATGCTTGCGGCGTTCCTAGGCTCGCGCGCGTCCGCCGGATTCGGCGCGAATCTGCGCAGCGATATGTATGATAATGTTCAGACCTTCGCATTCTCGAACATTGACAAATTCTCGACCGCGTCGATAGTCACGAGACTGACGACGGATGTCACGAATATTCAGAACGCCTATCAGATGCTCATAAGAATAGCGATACGCGGACCGGTTATGCTGATTTTCGCCATGATAGTCTCGTTCAGAATCGACAGTCATATTTCGCTTATGTTTATTGCGATTATACCTGTCCTTGCGGCTCTGCTCGTGCTGATAATTATCAAGGTGCACCCCGTGTTTAAGCGCGTTTTCCATACCTACGATGAGCTCAACAATGTCGTCCAGGAGAATGTGCGCGGCATAAGAGTCGTCAAGTCCTTCAATCAGGAGGAGCACGAGATAAACAAATTCGAGAAGATATCCGAGAAGATATACAAAGACTTCGCAAAGGCGGAGCGCCTTATCGCGCTCAACTCGCCTATCATGCAGGTCTGCATGTATACATGCATGATACTCATCTCGTGGCTCGGCGCAAAGGCGGTCATCGCCAGCGGCAACAACGCAGACCTCGGTCTGACTACCGGCTCGCTCACCGCGCTGTTCACCTACGCCATGCAGATACTCATGAGCCTCATGATGCTCTCCATGGTTTTCGCCATGATGAT
>JBNMIN010000050.1:0-15151 GCA_050873305.1 Oscillospiraceae bacterium | reverse complement strand
GACCGGAACCCTGACCTGCGGCAAGCCCGAGGTCGTTGCGGTCAGGAGCGTTTCAAATAGCATAGCGGAAAATGAGATATATCGCCTCGCCGCCTCGGCGGAGCAGCTATCGGAGCATCCGCTTGGCAAGGCTATTGTGGATTGCTGCAAAAAAGAAAATCTGCCGCTTGCCGAAGCGTGCGGCTTCGAGATGATTCCCGGGCGCGGGGTTCGGGCGCAGGTAGAGGGAAAATCCGTTCTCGCGGGCAATCCGGAACTCCTGCGGGAAAACGGCGTGGCGGCGCAAACTGCCGATGCCGAGGACTATGTACGTCAGGGGTGCACGGTAACATATGTTGCGATTGACGGGGCTTTCGCCGGGTACATCGCCCTTTCGGACACACTCAGAGAGGAGAGCGCCGCGACTATCGACGCTGTTTCAGCCCTCGGAGTCCGTCCGGTGCTCCTGACCGGCGACCACGAAAACGCAGCGGAGACGATCGCCGAAAAACTGCACATAGCCGATGTGCGGGCGAACTGCCTGCCGGAGGATAAGCTGGCGGCGATAGGAGAATATCAGGACAGCGGATCGCCGGTCTGCATGATAGGCGACGGTATCAACGACGCGCCCGCGCTCAAAAAAGCGGATATCGGCATCGCCATGGGCGGCGTCGGGAGCGACATAGCCGTTGACGCGGCGGACATCGCGCTCGTCGATGACGAAGTAAAGGAGCTGCCGCATCTTATCGCGCTGTCAAAGCGGATGATGACGACGATAAAGCTCAACATGACATTCTCAATGGCGCTCAATTTTGTCGCCATCGTGCTGGCTATCATCGGCACGCTCGACCCGGTCGTCGGCGCGCTTGTACACAACGCGGGCTCCGTGCTCGTTATAGCGAATTCCGCACTTTTGCTTAAATGGAGGAAAAAGTAATGGCAATTAAAATTATAGGTCTCATCATCGGAATACTCGTCCTCGGCGCGGGTGTATATTATCTCATAAAAGAGAAGCACGACCACGAATCGAAAAAGATATACACAGCCATCAGCGCAGTCGGCGGAGCGATAGCCCTAGTGTGCGCATTGCTTCTGATTTTTGCCTGACGGTATACGCAAATTGACTGAGTATGTCTGAATTTTACAAAAACACCCCCGGAATCTGCGAATGCAGACCGGGGGTGTTGTCAATATTTGCTTTTGGGTTGCATTTACTCCGCGTGTTTTGCCATATGTACCTCGCCGCTGCACTCGAAGCCGAGGGCGGAATAGAGCTTTTGCGCGGCGGTGTTATCGCTGCCCGTCAGCAGCTCAAAGCTGTGGAGCGGGTATATTTTCTTGCAGTATTCCTGCGCAAAAATCAGCATTTCGCGCGCGATGCCCTGCCTGCGATAATCGGGGCGGACATAGACCTCTGTTATCTCGGGCATAAAATCTTCGTAGCAGAACGACTTTTTCAGCTGAACGCAGGTAAAACCCGCGAGTTTACCGTTTTCCCCGTCCGCAACAACAACCACTTCGTGCCTGTTCGTCAGAAGTGAAGTGCGTATACTTTCCGCAGTGGCCTCACCCCTGCCGTTGAATTCGGCGTTGAGGAGCTCAAGCTCCGCCGCATCGCCGACCGACGCCAATCTTATCATCTTATTATCTCTCCCAGAGTTTTTGTGCCCGCATTATAGCATGTTTTTTCCAAAATGTAAATGCTCGGAGAAAAGCATATTCGCTATGCTGTGCGCGGGGTGGGAGTGTGTCGGAGACGAAAGCATAGAGAAACGGCATCATATGCTCGGATAGATTGCGGCATCTTTTAATATGCGGTCGGCGCCTGAATCAACCGCAGCAGTTTTTTACTGCTGCGGCTGTTCGCTGTTTTATAAATATATTTTATTCTGCGCTCTTCTTGCCGGTGATCTGCGGAACGCGGCCGATTATCAGCGCAACTATCGCGGTGATGATGATCTCGGGAATCATATAGAGGCCGTTGTAGATAACGGAATAGATGAATGCCAGACCCTGACCGCTGAATTTCTCAAGAATCTTTGCGCCGAGTGCGAATCCGTCCTGCGAGAAGAACCACTCAGCCCATGTGCCGAAGAAGATGTAGCCGGAGATGATGTGGGCGAGATAGCGCAGCGAAAGAGCGACTATCGAGCCGACACACAGAGATGCGGACGGATTCTTTATCTTGTTTCTGAAGATGCCGCCGAAGCCGAGAACGGTGTAGGCGATTATGTAGTCGATGAGGCAGACGCAAATGGCTTTCCAGAGCACCATGTAGCTGTCGGAGCTGGGCATGAAGAACGCCGAGACGGTCTTGAAGCCGAGGAGCATCTGGACGACTGCATAGACAAAACCGGTGAGCAGACCCCATTTTGTGCCGTTGCGGTAAGCGGCAAGAACGATAGGCAGCATGCTGCAGATGGTGAATCCGCCGCCGAACGGGAGATTCAGGAACGGGATGAAGCTGCACACGACATTGAGCACGGTGGCGATAGCGATAAGCAGCGCGCACTCAACAAGAACTTTTGTGTTGCTTTTCTTGGTTGTTGACATAAGTTTTCCTCCAAAAATAAATTCAGCGTCCATGCGGTATGCACAGACGCTGTCAGTTTATATAATATACAGCAACGAGGCTGTCTATTATCCTTCCTACGCCGGCATTATCCGGATCAGGTCAGAGGGTATCATCTCAGCCGCCCCAAAACAAGAACGGCACCCCTGGCTATTTAATTTTCATTATTTCTGTTCGTGCTGCTCCGCTTTTCCCTCGGGAGTATCTCTGTAATACTGAGTCTTGGGATGCGGATGCTTTGTGGAATCCCAGAGCTCCTGAGCTACGGGCGCCCACTCGGCGGCGAACTTGTCGCAGCGCGAGCAGAGGGTGTCGACATCCTCGGGTGCGAGCAGGTCGGTGGACTTGGCTCCCGTCTCCTTGACCATCTTTCTCAGGCACTGCGGGTTTTCAAGCATCGGACACGGGCGCAGATGGTTGTTGTTGAACGGCTGACCGTGCCAATAAGCCTGGAAGAGAGGACGCTTGAGCGCCTCGATGAGTGTCTGTTCGCGGATGTTGGAGTCCGAGTAGTGTATAAACACGCAGGGCTCGATATCGCCTGCGGAGTTGATGTGGAAATAGTTTCTGCCGCCCGCGATGCATCCGCCGACATATTCCGCGTCGTTCTGGAAGTCGATGACGAACATGGGCTTTCCGGTCTTGCTGTTGCGCATTTTACGCAGCCAGCGGTACATATGCGTGCGCTGCTCGGGCGTGGGGATAAGCTCCTCAACCGCGGCAGAACCGACGGGCATATAGTTGAAATACCAGGCAAAGCGAACGCCCTTGGAGATCATCAGATCGACGAATTCATCCGAGGTGACTGCGTCGACATTCGCGCGGGTGTAGCACACGGAGATGCCGAACAGGCAGCCCTTGCTCTTGAGCAGATCCATCGCCTTCATGACATGGTCGTAGCTGCCCTCGCCGCGTCTTGCGTCGTTGCTGTCTTTCGTGCCCTCGATGCTGATGGCGAGCGAAATATTTCCGACGCGCTTCATCTCTTCGCAGAACTCCTCGTCAACGAGGTCGGCGTTCGTATAGGAGAGGAACGCGCAGTCCGGATGAAGCTCGCAGAGCTTGATGAGATCTTTCTTTCTCAGAAGCGGCTCGCCGCCGGTGAACATATAGAAATGGGTGCCCATTGCGACGCCCTGGTTGACAACGCTGTTGAGCTCATCAAAAGTGAGGCTCTGCTTGTGGCCGTATTCCGCGCTCCAGCAGCCCTTGCACTTACGGTTGCATGCGCTTGTCGGGTCGAGGAGAATGACCCACGGAATATTGCAGTGATATTTTTCGCGGTTTGCGCGAACGGTCTTTGTGCCGTTGACTCCCGCGCCCAGTCCGAGAGCGAGCATCATGTTCATCAGAACATTGTCGTCGATCTCGTCTATAAGCTTGAGCGCCAGCTGACGCCAGACATTCTCGGGATCTTTCGCGCCATCGCGGAAGCTGTCGAAGTTCTTCGCGGGGAAGAGGTTGCCGACAAATCGCTCGGATCTGTCAACAAGCTTGACGAGGTTTGTATCAGGATCTTTCTTGACATATTTTATCATGCGGGACAGAACCGCTGAGGCTGCTGCTCGCTGAACCTTATCTTTGACCGTCATTTGTGCGGCTCCTTTCGATTAGGAAATATCTTTAATACAAGTAAATAGTTTATCACAGGTTCAAAATAAAATCCACATCTAAAAGAAAAAAGCCGAAAAAGGTAATAAAGTTTTAGATTTGTTCATAAAAGTGTTTCGGAATTTTTATTGAGGTTGCAAAAGTTGATTTTTACGGATATACTATAGGATAGAAATTTTTGTTAGGGGAACCGATTTGAAGAAGTTTTTTAACGAGCACCGCGATGTGCTCATGCTCATTCTGCGCTGTGCCGTTGCAGCGGCGCTTTTAATTATCGCCGTTGTCAACTACGACAAGCTGACAAAAATCGATATGCGCGCCCTCGTTGCCGGCGCAGGCAGCACCGCCGCGGCGGTGGCTGTGATAATCGGCGTGTTTGCCGTCAAATCCGTGCTGTTTATAATACCCGCGTCGATGATATATATTTCCGTCGGCATGGCGTTCCCGACCGCCTCGGCTATTGCGATAAATCTCGCGGGCATCGCGCTCGAGATAACCGTCACATATCTGCTCGGCTGGTTTCTCGGCGGCGAATATGTCGAGAAGCGGCTCAAGGGCAGCAAAGCGGGGGACAAGGTGCTCGCTCTCGGCGACGGAAAGAAGCTTTCGGCGCTCTTCCTCGTGCGTTTTCTGCCGGTGTTCCCGATCGATTTTGTCAGCCTTTTCCTCGGCGCAACGAAGCTGCCGTATTGGAAATACGCGCTGATATCGCTCGGCGGAATAATGCCGCGCGTCATACTTTTCACTATCCTCGGCGACGGCATATATGACTATATCCCGATGGATAAGATAGTGCTTGTCATCGTCTGCTGCATCCCCGCCGTGATAATCTGGTGGGTGATAAAATTTTTCCGCAACAAGAAGAAAAACTCATCTGCCGGTTGAGCCGAATCCGCCCTCGCCGCGCTCCGTCTCGTCAAGGCTGTCGACTTCGACGGGCTGCGCCGGAATGACAGGCGCGAGCACAAGCTGAGCGATTCTCTCACCGGGCTGTATAGTATAATCTTCGCTCGAAGTGTTAATGAGTCCCACGCATATCTCGCCGCGGTAGTCGCTGTCGATGACTCCGACTCCGTTCGAGAGCGAAATACCGTGCTTTATCCCGAGTCCGCTGCGCGCATAGACGAATGCAGCGGTCTCGTTGTTTTCTATGGCGATTGCAATACCGGTGGGTATAACCGTGCGCTCGCCCGCCTTGAGAACGACTTCGTTTTCCGTGCAGGCGCAAAGATCCAGCCCGGCGCTGCCTGAGGTCGCACGCTTCGGTATTATTGCGCCGGGGCGCACTTTCTTCATCTTGAGAGTGAGCATAATTTATCTCCTTTATTCAACTCCGCGGTAGAGAAGTCCGCGCGTAAATTCACCCTGCGGGGCGTCACCCCTGCGGTAGCTTTCAAGTACTTTTTCACATTCGTCCTGGGTCTCGGTCGTGAACCACAGCAGCGAGAAATCGGCGAACTCAAACTGCTCGCGCTTGTCGCTCTCGACTATCGGCACGCTGTTGAGCAAGGTCGAGGCAAACGGCGTGCACTCGACGGGGAATGTCACGCCCATTCTGTCGGTCAAAGATCCGTGCTTGCGGCATTTGTCGCAGGTCGTGCCGTTCTTGACCGGGCAGTTTCTCGTCTGCATCAGCGGCAGACGCCCGTAGGCGAACACGCCGCGCGGAAGTTTTCCGCCGAGCGAGGCGCACTGGGCAATTTTCAGCTCGGTGCTGAGTATGGCGTCCGTGAAGCCGAGACGCGCGAACTCGTCGAGCGAGAATGTGTTGAATATATTTGTTCCGGGCAGAGCGCAGAGCTTCATGCCCGCTTTTTTTGCTATCGTCGCGCCGTCGAGAGAGCAGACTGCGGCAAGGGATATGCCGTTTTTGCGCGCTTTGATTAGTGAATTGTAAACCGCATCGTCGCCGTCGAATATCGCGGCGGGGACTTCGACTGCGGGCTGTATCTTTTTATCTTTGAGATACTTCACGGTCTCCTCGCCGACGCCCATCGGCAGTATCACGCGGCGCACATACGAGAGATCGGACGGTATCTGCGAAATATTTCTGACTCTGATTACATAGCCGCGGTTCTGCGAGCGGCGGCGTCTGATTGAAATTTCCTGCGGATAAAACGGAATTTCAGCGCGCTCGGCAATCTTTTCTTCGAGCATCGCGAGAGCCTTTCTGCGAAGCGAGTTTATCTCGGACGCGCTCAAAAATATGTCGTCTCCAATATCAATTCCGACATCTCCGGCATAAAACTGAGTCGAGCCGCATTTGCGCAGTCGGGTTTCAATCTCTTCGCTCCCGACCGCTCTGTTCTGCGCCTTCTGCACGGCATTTTCGGATTCCGCAAAGACGCTCTTGCCTGCGGCTTTTACCGCAAGTCCCGCCTTTTCTCCGACCTGCGCCGACAGGTGCATATCCGCTCTTATCAGCGGCTGCTCGCCGTCGTATAGCGCGGCAAGCGGGGAGAGAACATCTTTCGCGGCGGTGACATCCTCTTTGCGGCGCACGCCGAACATATCGCGTCCGAGAGCGCCGTTATAGTAGCCGGAGGTGAACCCGGAGCGGGAGAATATCGCGCCGAGCGTGCGCTCGTATTCGGCGGCGCTTTCGCCAGCGAGACTCTTTTTGCAGGCGGTTACTGCGGCGGCAACATATTCCGGCCGCTTCATGCGCCCCTCTATTTTGAACGAGAGAACGCCCATCTGCGCGAGCTCCGGCAGGTATTCTATCAAAGACATATCTTTAAGGCTCAGGTCGTGCCCCGTGCCGCCGGCGGCAGCAAACGGGAGCCTGCACGGCTGAGCGCATAAGCCTCTGTTGCCCGAGCGCGAGCCGAGCACCGCGCTGAGCTGGCACTGACCCGAAAGGCACATGCACAGCGCGCCGTGGACGAACATCTCGAGCTCTATCGGCGACTGCGCGGCTATTTTTTCTATCTCTTTTCTCGAGAGCTCCCTCGGCAGCACCGCGCGGCAAAAGCCCATATCCGCGAGCATTTTTATCCCGTCGAGGGTCTGCACTGAAGTCTGCGTCGAGGCGTGCAGAGGCATATCGGGAGCTGCTTTGCGAATGAGCGAAGTGAGCCCGATATCCTGTAAAATAAGTGCGTCTGCTTTGACATCGCAGGCGCACCTGACGGCGTTCATCGCCGTTTCCATCTCATCGTCACGCACAAGGGTGTTGAGCGTGATATATACCTTGACCCCGCGCGCGTGGCAGTATCCGACCGCCTGCGCGAGTTCTTCATTGCTGAAATTTGCGGCGTTGCGGCGCGCATTCAACTCCCGTCCGCCGAGGTATACGGCGTCGGCTCCGCAGCGTACTGCTGCGGTCAGCGAATCAAACGAGCCCGCAGGCGCAAGTATCTCCGGCTTATTCATCATGCGAGCTGTGTTTCTTCTTGTATGCGGCGAGCTCTTTTGCGAGCCTGTCCGCCTCGCGCATGGCTATCTCGCGGTCGGTCTTGGCGCGCGCAGAGTCCTCGAGATACTCCTGTATCTTTGAGCGCAGGTTCTCTGCGGAAACAACAGCCTTTTTCTCCGCGTCGGCAAATTCAAGCGCCGCGAGCACGGCAGCCTGAGTTACGGAAATTCTCGGATTCTGCTTGAGAATTGTGGATATTTTTTCGTCGACCTCGTCGCCGAGCTCGATCATATACTTGTTGTCCTCATCCGAACCGATGATATATTCCGCCCCGCAAATGGTCAGTTTGACTTTATTTTTTTCCATAACCATGGTCCTTTCTTCGTCGCTTTGCATACTTCTGATTTTATTATACAATAGAAGACCCGGAGAATAAAGGGCTTTTTGAAATTTTTTGCACTGAAAAAGCCCCGGCACAAGCGCTCTTTCGCAGGCAGTTGAAGGGAATAACGGTATACTTGATTTTGCGGACCGTGGCAGAGATAAATCGTGATTTACTGCAATCTGTTCGGGCTCTCCCCACGACCCCCAATTTGTCCCCATGTTCATTGCTGCCCCAAAAGCATATAAAAAACCGACCGCGGCGGTTTCCCGTTGCGGTCGGTCTGGTTTTTATAGCTCGCTCTTCTAAGCGAATTTTATTCTGCCTCTCCGCTCTCAAAGGTCTTTGCGGTTTCTTTGAGCAGTTCGCGGATGGGCAGGTGCTGGGGACATGATTTTTCGCATTTGCCGCATCCTATGCAGTCGGACGCCTTGCCGTGGTTCTTTGTGTAGACCTCGTTATAATAATAATCCGAGTTCCAGTCGCGGTAAAGCTGCTTTGCGTTCATGCACGAGAACAGGTCGGGGATGAGAATGTGCTTCGGGCATCCGTCCGTGCAGTAGCGGCACGCGGTGCAGGGAATCAGGATGGGTCGAGCGGATAACATCGCAGACCTTAGCTATTGCCTGCTTCTCCTCTTCGTTGAGGGGCTTGAAGTCCTTCATGTATGACAGGTTGTCGTTCATCTGCGCCATGTCGCTCATGCCGGAGAGCACCATGAAGATGTTGTCGAATCCTGCGGCGAAGCGGATGGCGTAGCTCGCGGTGCTGCCGCCGTGGAGCTCATCGAGGATAGCCTTGCCCTGCTCGGGAAGATTGACGAGGCTGCCGCCCTTGACGGGTTCCATGACTATAACGGGCTTGTTGTGCTTGCAGCAGACTTCGTAGCAGAGGCGCGCCTGAACGGCGGGATCGTCGAAGTCGATATAGTTGAGCTGGATCTGGACTGCCTCAACATCCGGGTATTCGTTGAGTATCTCGTCGAGGACATCGGCGGTGTCGTGGAACGAAAGGCCGACATGCTTTATCTTGCCCTCTTTTTTCAGCTCGAACGCCTGCTCATATGCGCGGCACTTCTTGTATTTTTCAAATATCGTCTTGGTCTGCGCGTGCATGAGATAGAAGTCAAAATAATCGACTCCGCAGCTCTCAAGCTGCTTTTCAAACAACGGACGGACTTCCTCCTCGCTGTTGAACAGCGCGCCGGAGAGCTTGTCGGTCAGGATGAAGCTCTCGCGGGGATAGCGCTTTACTACGCAGTCGCGAATGGCGGTCTCGCTCTGGCCGCCGAGATAGACGCGTGCAGTGTCGAAATAGTTGAAGCCCTGCGCCATGAACTCATCGACCATCTTCGTGAACTCGGCGTAGTCGACTTTTTCGCCGTCCGTGGGCAGTCTCATGCAGCCGAAGCCGAACTTTTTCTTTACCTCAGGGAATGTGTTCGTTGTATATTTCCTCCTTGCTTTATCGCGCGTTGTCCGCGCCTATCCATTTGATAATTTCGCTGCTGTCGGTCGAGGCGGAGAACCGCGTCCCGTCCTTCCAGCTACCGCCCTTGGCGAGCGCCGCGAGCTCCTTTGCGCTGTCGCCGACGCCCGACGAAGCGGAGGTGCAAAACGGAATGACCGTCTTGCCGCTGAAGTCGTTCGCCTTGACGAAGTTATTTACGGGCCACGCCGCTTCGCCCCACCAGATGGGGTATCCGATATATATTGTATCATACTGCGCGAAGTTTTCAACCGTGTCGGCGGTGAGCTTAATATCGCGCTTCGCGGGGTCGTCGTGCTCTTTGTATACCCGGCTGTCGCGGTTGTTGTAGTCGAGATCGTCCGATGTGTACGGATTTACCGGGGTCAGCTCGAAAATGTCCGCGTCAGTCGCGTTCGCGATCATTTCGGCTACGCGCTTAGTTGTGCCGGTCGCCGAGAAATAGACGACGATCACCTTGCCCTGCGCGGGCTTTGCTGAATTTGTGTTTGCAGTGCCGACTGTTTCGGTGTCATTGCCGCCGGATGTGCATGCCGCCAACGAGAATATGAGCAGCACGCTCAGAAGCAGGCAAACTATCTTTTTCATGCCGATCATCCTTTCTGTTTATTCAGATTTTTCGTACCGTTCTATTTTTGCATCGAGGCGTTCGAGCGCCTCGTTTATGCTGTCTCTCTGCGCGATGAGCTCCGCTCTGTGCCTGCGGAGGAGTTCGAGCCGCTCGGGCTTTGTCGAGTCGCCCATTTTATATAGCCGGACATATTCGGCGACCGATTCTATCGGGATACCCGCGCCGCGCAGGCAGACTGCGAGCTCTATCCATCTGATATCCTCGTCATCGTAGCGGCGAATCCCGCCCGCGGAGCGCGGGACCGGAGGGATAGCCCCGGCGCGCTCGTAATAGCGCAGGGTGTCGCACGAGACGCCGTATTTTTCGCTGACTTCTTTTATTGTCATTCCGACGCCCCCCTTGTCACTTTTCAATCGTATAATACACCTTGAAGTTAACTTTAAGTCAAGGGGTAAAAATTAAAACTTTTTGTGAACGAGACTTCTTTTTATAGAGAACTTTTGGACAGAGTGTGGTGGTCTCAGTTAGATATGGTAGACCGTGCCGCCGTCGGCGGAAAAGAACTCGCCGTCACTTACAAAGACTGAATATTGTACATATACGAAAAGCTCCCCTTAGCGGAGAGCTTTTGCATCACTTTTTCTCGAGCTCAAAATGAGCGGCGAAATTTTTGAACAGCGGCGGGAAGTCGAAATACTTATCAAACAGGCGGCAGAAAAAGCCGATTATCGTGCCGTTTATCGGGGCGATAACGAGCGTGCCCCAACCGATGCCCTCGAAGCGCCTGAAAAACGCGAGCGACATTATCGCCGCTGCCGCGAGGCAGGATAAATCGAAGCAGGTCTTGAATCGCGACAGCTTTATGCCGAACTTCCCGCTGACGCCCTTGACGAAGAAGTCGTAGACCTGCGGATAGAGATATGTTTTGTAAAACATCGCGACCGAGAACGAGGTCAGCAGCACGCCGAGGATAAAAAGAAGTATTCTTATCGGCATGGACATGCTCCCGGGCGGTGTGACGGTCGGGTTAAAGAACGGAATACACCGCCAGAGATCGAGCGCTGCGCCGTAGATAAGGCAGGTCACGAACGACGAGAGATACACCGCCCTGAATCCGCGCATAACGATGCAGAAGATAATGAACAATCCCGCCTGAATTACATATTCCGCCTGGCCGAATGTGAGTATTTCGACCTTCAGGCTCAGAAGATATGCCGGCGCGACTATCATTGACACGCCGAAGTTTGCCGCCGTGAGCATTGCGACCGCGAGCGAGAGCAGCGCGACGGCGAGGATATAAACGACCTCGCTCGGAATTTTCAGTTTCCTGTTCTGCAAAATAACCCCTCTTTTCATCAAAAAAGCCACGCACCGAAAAGGTGCATGGCGAAAAATAAACCCGTCAGGTTCGGAAAAATCCACACGATTTTGGTATATTATATTACATAATATGCCATGTGTCAACGCGCGCGGCTCAGTTTTGCAATACCTGCCGCGAGCAATGATATCGAAATCGCGAGCGTGGCTGTTAAAATGAGCAGATAGATATTGCCGTTTGCAAAATGCGCCCAGTCGGCGAAGTTCACGGCGTAGTTGGCGCCCATCGCGCCGCCGAACACTGCGGTGAGAAAACGCGGCAGAGCATATATAATCGAGCCGAACGCGAGGACATCGACCGAGGCGTTTATCAGCGGGTGCTTGCAGATAATATGCATGACGGCAGTCACCGCAAACGGAATAAATGAATAGAGCACGATGAGCAGAGCGCCCGAAAGATTGAACACCGCAGTTATTCTTACCGCCCAAATGAGAACGGCGAGACAGGCGAAGAACAGGACGAAATATATCGCGGGGATAAATCTGCGCCCCTTTGCAGGCATATACCGTTTAAGTAAGAACGGAGCAAATATCGCAATATAACCGAGCAGAGTGCCGAGCGCCGCCGAGCCGAACCAGTTCTGCCCGTACTTTGCGCAGCAGATGACAAAGAGCAGGACGAGCGAGATATAGGTCGAGCCCGTGAACACCGCGAGCTTATGCTTTTCAGTGAAGCGCGTGAATGTCGGGACGAACGAAAACGCCGTCAAGAGACTGCCGAAAACCACGGGGAAGAAAGTGAATCTGTGATTCACCGCGAGGTCGCATATGAAACATACAATAAGCGCCAGTGCATACGCGCCCGTGAAGCCCCAGAAGAATGTCCCGGTCAGCTTCCTGAATATGCGCGCGTCCCGTTTCATCTCGTGATACTCCGTGTCGTTCGCGCCGCTTATCAGCTCATGCTCCGAAATGTCGAGCACCGAACAGATATCGGGTATCATTGTTATGTCGGGATAGCTTTTGCCCTTCTCCCATTTTGATATTGCGGATTCGCTGAGAAAAAGTTTTTCCGCGAGCTCCTTTTGGGTCATCCCCTTTTCGTTTCGCTTTTGACGCAAAAACTGACCGAATGTTGATTTGTTGACCATTTCGATCACCTCCGCTGCGTATCATAGCACCGCCCGCCGCATTTGTCACGGGAGCGTCAGTCAAGTCGCCGTTTTTGGGGCAATTTACCGCCGGTCGAGGGGTAAAAAAGCTCTCTGTGTTTCGCAAAATTATTACAAACATATTATAGAATATAATTTTGCGGCAAGTCAATACTTTTGGCGAGCAGAAACACAAGCGGCAAAATATTCTGTTTTGCGCGTCATATCAATTTTTGCTTTACTTTGCGTGCTGCTTTTTGTATAATGTTATGTGTATAAAATTAACTTTTTTGATAACGAGGTTTTTGTATGCTGCAATTTGAAGAGTTGAGACTTGAGCTCAACGATAATAAACAGAAGCTCTCCGAGCTGCGCGAGGCTCTCGGTCTCGACGCGCTCAAGGAAGAGATTGCGAAGCTTGAGGAGCAGACCGCCGCAGAGGAGTTCTGGGGCGATATCGAAAATTCGCAGAAGGTGCTCCAGAGAATAAGCCAGCTCAAAAATAAGGTCGCGGCCTATACTTCGCTCGAGACCGCTTTTGACGACACGATGACCCTTATAGAGCTCGCCGACGAGGAGGAGGATCTCTCCATGTTCGACGAGTGCCGCGAGGGCGTTACAAAATTTGAGGACGAGCTCGAGAAGCAGACCCTCAGCACGCTTTTGAACGGCGAATACGACGCGAAGAACGCACTGCTGACTTTCCACGCGGGCGCGGGCGGAACCGAGGCTCAGGACTGGACGCAGATGCTCGTCCGTATGTATCAGCACTGGGGCGAGAAGCACGACTTCAAGGTCAGCATGCTCGACTTCCTTGACGGCGACGAGGCGGGTCTCAAGTCCGCAGTTCTGCTCGTCGAGGGCGAGAATGCATACGGCTATCTCAAGGGTGAGATGGGCGTTCACCGCCTTGTCCGCGTCTCCCCGTTCGACTCATCGGGACGCAGACACACCTCTTTCGCTTCCCTTGAAGTCATGCCCGAAATCGACGACAATATCGAAGTTGAAATAAATCCCGACGATCTGAAAGTCGACACCTACCGCGCGAGCGGCGCGGGCGGTCAGAAGGTCAACAAGACCTCGTCCGCCGTGCGTATAACGCATATCCCGACCGGCATCGTCGTCTCCTGCCAGATCGAGCGCAGCCAGCATCAGAACCGCGAGGTCGCGATGAGGATGCTCAAATCGAAGCTCCTCGAGATAAAAGAGCGCGAGCATCTTGACAAAATCGAGGATATCAAGGGCGACCAGAAAGAGATCGGCTGGGGCAGCCAGATCCGCTCCTATGTCTTTATGCCCTACACCCTCGCCAAGGATCACCGCACCGGCTTTGAAAACGGCAATATCAACGCCGTTATGGACGGCGACATAGACGGCTTCATCAACGCTTATCTCAAAATGGAGTCGCTCAAGAACCAGGACTGATAACATGAACATTATCGACATTTCACGCGACGCGCTCAAAACCGAAATATATCCGGGCGACCCTCTGCCGCATGCGGAGTTCGTCAGCCGGATAGGCGAAAATTCGAGCTGCAATCTGTCTACGCTCTTCTCGTGCGTACACACCGGCACCCATGCCGACGCGCCCCTGCATTTCATCGACGGCGGCGCGAGCATCGACGAAGTGCCGCTCGAGCCGTTTATCGGTCCGTGCACGGTCATCGAAGTGCCCGAGGGAGCGATAACGGGCGAGGATATCAACGAAAAGTTCCCGCAGAAATGCGAGCGCCTGCTCATAAAGGGCGGCGGCAAGGCTTATTTTCACAGCAGCGCCGCGGACGAGCTCGCCGATATCGGACTCAAGCTTATAGGTACGGATTCCCTCTCCGTCGGCGTAAAGGGCGATCAGGTAGCGCCGCACAAGGCGTTTTTGGGCGCAGGGATCTGCGTGCTCGAGGGACTTGACCTGAGCGAGGTTGCCCCCGGCGACTATTATCTCTTTGCAGCCCCCGTGAAGCTCGGCGGACTCGAGGGCGCACCCGTGCGCGCGGTGCTTATCAGCGACTATATTTTTTGGGGCAGCCGTTGACGCTGTGCCGTATCTGCAATAAATGAAAGGCGTGTTCTGCTAAATGAAGCGTTTCCTGGACGTTTTGCTCAGCCTGCTGGCTATCATCTTTCTGTCTCCGCTGATGCTTATTATCTGCCTGATAATAATCTGCGATGACGGAATGCCTGTCATATTCAGACAGAACAGAGTCGGCAAGGGCGACGAGCTGTTCAAAATCAAAAAATTCCGCACGATGAAAAACGGTGCGCCGAATCTTTCGACCGCCGATTTTGAACAGTCGGATGATTTCATCACCCGTTCGGGCAAGTTCCTGCGCAGGACAAGCCTCGACGAACTGCCGCAGCTGTTCAATGTTCTCGCGGGCGACATGAGCTTCATCGGTCCGCGTCCGCTGATCCCCGAAGAGAGCCACATCCGCGAGCTTCGCCGCGAATACGGAGTATATTCCGTTCGCCCGGGGCTGACCGGCTGGGCGCAGGTCAACGGCAGAGACTGCCTCTCCGACGAGGAGAAGGCGGAATATGACCGCGAATACATCGAGCGCAGATCGCTCTTGTTTGACACAAAAATATTCTTCCGCACCATCTGGGTCGTGCTCACGGGCAAAGACGTTGTCGAGGGCGGAATGAACCATAAGGAAGAAAAATGAGCCGCATATTGCGGCTTTATTTGTAGGCGGAACTCGGCATTTGTAGGGGCGGATATTAT
>JBNMIN010000049.1:0-15221 GCA_050873305.1 Oscillospiraceae bacterium | reverse complement strand
GGTCTGACATTCGAGCGGCCAAGCTCTTTCTGCCATGTGCGCTTTCCGTCGAGGATATCGCCGTAGCGCTGGACGAGAATGTGTCCCGCGCCGAGCATGTTTGTCAGCTCGCCGACCTTCTGCGCGTATTCGATCGGCTGGTTGAACGGCTGATTGAAGTTGTGGGAGCAGAGTATCGCGAGGTTCGTGTTGTTGCTCTTGAGCTCCTTGTATGAGTGTCCGTTGACAACGGCGAGGTCGTTGTCGTAGTTCTCCTGGCTGACGAAGCCGCCGGGATTCTGGCAGAATGTGCGAACCTTGTTCTTGAACGGCTTGGGATAGCCGATGAGCTTTGACTCATAGAGAACATCGTTGACCTTCTCCATGACCTCGTTTCTTATCTCAACGCGCACGCCGATGTCGACCGTGCCGGGCTGATGGGAGATATCATGCTGAGCGCAGAGCTTTTCGAGCCAGTCCGCGCCGCGGCGTCCGGTCGCGATGACCGTGTGATCCGCAAAAATCTCTATGTTCTCGTCGCCCTTGCGGACATAGACGCCCTTGCACTGGTCGCCCTCAAGAATTATGTTGTCGCACTCGTAGCCGAAGAGCATATCAACGCCGTTTTCGATGAGATACTGCTCGATGGCATAGTATATGTCCTGCGCCTTCTCGGTGCCGAGATGGCGTATCGGGCAGTCAACGAGGCGAAGACCCGCTTTTATCGCGCGCTTTCTTATCTCCTTGACTTCCTCTTCGCGTCCTACGCCCTCAACATGGGTGTCCGCGCCGAACTCGAGATAGATGCTGTCGGCATATTCTATGGTCTTCTGCGCCACATCGTAGCCGATGAGCTCGGGGAGCTGACCGCCGACCTCGGGGCTCAGGGACAGCTTGCCGTCCGAGAATGCGCCCGCGCCGGAGAATCCGGTCGTTATGTGGCAATAGGGCTTGCAGTTGACGCACTTGTTGGTCTTTGATTTGGGGCAGCGGCGCTTTTCGATCGGCTGACCCTTTTCAACCATCATAATTTTCTTGTTCGCGCCCTTGCGGATAAGTTCAATCGCCGTGAATATTCCGGCAGGACCCGCGCCGATGATAACTACGTCGTATTTCATTGGTACACCTCGTTCTTTATTCGGGAAGAGTTATCTCTTCGTTTATTCTTTCAACGCCGTCCGTGCCGATCTCGTGAAGAGCCGGCAGGAAGAAGAGTCCGGGCGCTCTGCCGGACGGGAACAGATCGAGCAGCGGAACCATCACGAAAGCGCGCTCGTGTATTCTCGGGTGGGGCAGGGTGAGCAGGAAGCTCTCGCTCTTCATGCCCTCATAGAGCAGCAGGTCGAGGTCGAGCACGCGCGGTCCGTCTTTTATCGTCCTCACGCGGCCGTAAGCTCCCTCGATGCCGAGGCATGCGCCGAGCAGCATCTGCGCGGACAGCTCCGTCTCCACTATTATCGCGGCGTTGTAAAACAGCGGCTGCGCCTCATATCCGACCGGGCGGGTCTCATAGACGTGGGAGCACGCCGTTATTTTCGTCTTTGGCAGGCGGGACAGAGAGCGCACCGCGCCGTTTATGTTCTTCAGTCTGTCCCCCATGTTTGAACCGATCCCTATAACTGCCTGCATACAGTTTGCCATAAAATCTACAGTCCTTTCGCTTGATGTTTCTTGCCCGTTTTATGTTTTTATTTTCTTTCCCTGTAAATGCTGACCGCGGCGAAGCCGAAATCCGCCTTCATCGGCGCGTCCGGCTTTTTGCAGGTCACTCTCACGCCCTCAATGGGCGGAAATTCTTCGAGCAGTGCGTCGGCAACACGCCGCGCGGCACGCTCAATGAGCTTGTCCTTCTGCGAGGAAAACACCCTGCGCGCGCATTTTATCATCTGCGCGTAGCTGACGGTGTCGTTTAAATCGTCGCTCTCGCCGGCTTTTGAAAGCGGAATGTCCGCCTCAATGTCGAGAATGAAGAACTGCCCGTCCTCCTGCTCCTCGGGATTGACCCCGTGATAGGCGAAGAGGCGAAGCGAATCTATAATTATTTTATCCACCGTCTGCCTCCCCGTATATCTTTTTCAGTGCGTCCGCGACGCGCGCCGACTGGACGGCGGAGAACACATCGTGGGCGCGGATAACATCTGCGCCGTTCAATATGCTCGCCGTGTGAAGCGCCACGGTTCCCGGGTCGCGCTTTGCGGCGTCCGTCTCGCCCGATGCCGTGCCGATAACGCGCTTTCGCGACGCGGCGGACATCAGCGCGCTGCCGTCGGTCTTTATCTTCCTGATATCCCTTATCAGGCGTAGGTTGTCCTCATAGCTCTTTGCAAAGCCGATTCCCGGGTCGAAGCAGAGGCTGTCGGCCGGTATCCCGTGCGATTTTGCGACCCTCGCGGCTCTGCCGAAAAAGTCGAGCACATCGTCGGAGACTCCGTTTTCATAGACGGGGACGGCGTCCGCGCCGGCGGGATTGTGCATGATTATCCACCCCGCGCCGAATTCGCTGACTACCTTCGCCATCTCGCCGCTCGCTTCTCCGCTGACATCGTTGATTATCTTCGCGCCGTGCGTGAGAGCCGTGCGCGCGCATTCGGGATAGAATGTGTCAACGCTTATCGGAACGGTTATTCTGCCCTTTAACAAATCGAGCACAGGAATGAGCCTCGCGTTCTCTTCGTCGGCGGAGAGCCTTGTTGAGCCGGGGCGGGTCGACTGCGCGCCGACATCGATGATATCCGCGCCGAGCGCCTGCATCTCGAGCGCGTGCTCAAGTGCTTTCTGCGGCTCGTCCCATTTGCCGCCGTCCGAAAAGGAATCGGGAGTTATATTGAGTATCCCGCACACAAGGGTGTGGGAGGAGGTATCAAAAATAAATCTCTCCATAGTATCGCCTTATTTTGTCAGAAGTGATATTGCCTCGGCGCGCGCCCTCGCATCCGAGCGCATCGTTCCGCGCAGAGCGGAAGTCCTCGTCTGCGCACCCGACGCACGCGCTCCGCGCATCGTCATGCACAGGTGCTCCGCCTCGATAACGACCGCCACGCCGAGCGGGTCGAGCTGTTCGTCAAGAAAGTCCGCAATCTGCGAAGTGAGCCTCTCCTGAAGCTGAGGTCTGCGCGCGAAGCTGTCAACTATCCTCGCGAGCTTCGACAGACCGATGACCTTGCCGTCGCGCGGGATATATGCTATATGCGCCCTGCCGATAAACGGCAGAAGATGATGCTCGCACATCGAATACATCGGGATGTCGCGGACGATGACCATCTCTTCGTTTTTCTCTTCGCTGAAGAGCTTGACATGGCGCTTCGGGTCGTCCTCGAGCCCCGAGAAAATCTCTTCATACATTCTGGCGACCCGCGCGGGCGTTTCGACAAGACCCTCTCTGTCCGGATCCTCGCCGACCGCCGCAAGTATCTCGCGTACAGCCGCCTCGATTCTCTTTTTGTCCATCATTTCACCCCGGTTATACGAGAATAAATTCGATGACACAGTGGGTGTCGTCGGCGATATAATTTATCTGCGTTGTTGAAAATCCGCCCTTGCCTGCGTCGGCGATGCTGAGAAGCCTGTAGATCTCCTCTTTTTTCAGCAGCCCGTCGATGGCACTCTGATAAGCGTCTTCGGAAGAGAATCTGACGTCGAGCTTGTCGCCCGATTTATGCCCGCCGAACATATTTGAAAGAGCGGTTTTCGTCTCGGCGTTGTAGCTGTCGAACTGCCTGCCGAGTTTTACGAAATAGTTGTTCTCCGTCGCGGTGCAGCAGGCGGACGCATCGGAAAACGTGTGGGTTTTCAGTATCTCTTCATCCGTGATATTGAAATAGGCATAGCGCTTGTTCTGCGTCACTCCCTCGCCGATGGGATCGTCCCAGGTGAGGTCGAGGTTATACGGCTTGCCGTCGATAAAGACGATATTCCACATATGCCCCTCGCTTGCGCCGTCCTCGCGCTTCGCCGTGCCGGTGATGACATAGTTTTCTATGCCCGCCTTGTCGAGCAGGAGCTTCGCCGCCTTTGCGTATCCTTCGCAGGAGGCGGAGCCGTTGACGAGTACGCCGTAAGCGGAGCTTGCAACGAGCTTGTCGGAGTCGGTATATTTGCACGAGTCGATTATCGCGTCGTGGATAAGCAGTTCCTTGTCAAAATCAGAAGCTTCTTTGACTATCTTTGCGCCGAGCTCATCGGCTTTTGCCTGAAGCTCGGCCTTTTTCTGCTCATACTCGTCTTTGGTCATGGCGTATTCGCAGCTGAACCAGAACTTGCGGTCTCTCGAGACGAGCATACATTCGCGCCCGAGCATTATCAGCTCCGGGTTGTCGTACATAACGGCGAGCCAGACTTTTTCGAGCTCTTCGTTGTTGAGCTCGGGAATCTCAATCTCCTCTGGAAACGACTCAATGTCGCGGAGAATGGCGTTGTATGCGCGTTTCTCGTTCTCATTAAGCTCGCCGAAGTAGTGCTTGAAGTCGCCGAACGCAGACACTTGTTCGGATGAGGGTATATTATTCACCCTTTTCACCGAGCACCCGGTGAATATGAGCGTCAGCGCCAGCAGAAGCGCCGCAGGACACAGAAGCTTTCTTGCCAAATGACCGCCCCCTTGTTTTATAAACGGTTATTTTCCGCGCTTGCCGGGCGTAACGGTCAGCTCGCCGGCGGAAGAAACGGATGTATATTTTATATCTCCCGCCGCCATCGCGGAGAGAGTGCGCTCACAGCGCGAGAAATCGACTATCGATATGTCGGTGTCCAAAGAGTCGATTATCTGCGAGAAATAGTTGCGCCCGGAGGCGAGATAGGTCTTGTTGATATACTGCGAGAACAGCACGCAGAGCAGTTCGCCCTGCTTCTGCGCTCCGCCGCCCGACGGGGTCAGGCAGTAGCGGAAATATTTGAGCAGTGTCTCGCCCTTGACGGTCTGGTTGCCGGGCATGAGCGAGAGCGACAGCTCCTTTGTCTTATAGCTTATGCGCTCGGGCACGGATATCTGCGCGCCGGAGAGCACGTTTATGGCATTCTTAAACTGGTTCGCGGTCGAAACGGCGTATTTGTCTGCGGTGAATCCGCAGAGGGCGTCGACTGCTTTCTTGAGCTCTTTCGAGCCGCCGGTCTTATAGTGACCCATGAGACTGTCTTTGTTGCCGGAGACATCCGCCGCTGTATTCGGATCAAAGGCGCACACGCGCACCTCGCCCGAGTCGAGATCGGCGTTGACCGCGGCGACAAAATACAGCTCATCTTTTTCGTCCGAGACGCAGGCGAACATAAATGTCGCCTTGCCGCCGAGCGGCGCGATAGCCTCGTCGGTGCTCCCGTCGGAGGATTCAACTTCCTTTTCCGGGAACAGGTCGTTCATTGAGAGATGATGCGATTTGAACATATAGGCTACGGAGACGAGGGCGAACGCGAGCAGAAAGCCGACGAATCCGAGCACGAAAAGCCGAAACTGCTTCGTCTTTTTCTCCTGCGTTGTGCGGAACTTCATTCCCTTTCTTTTCGCCATGCTATCACCTCCGATTATTTATAAAGTATTGCTGCCGAATATGCGCCGAGCGGGACATTGAGTCCGTCGGCGGCGCTGCCGAAGAGCGCGGATGCGCCCCGCCAGCGTTCGGGGACAGTGTATTCTATCCCGTGGCAGTTCGCGTTTGCGATTATCAGCGCGCTGCCCGATTCGGAATTGCGCTCATATGCGATGCAGCCGAGCGCCGAGGATATGCAGTTGAATTCTCCGTCGATAAACGCGGGACAGAGCTTTCTTATCCTGCCGAGCGTTCTGTAGTGGTCGAGCAGCTCCGCGTTTTCATTTCCCCAGGGGAAGCAGGCGCGGTTGAACGGATCTTCGCCGCCCGCGAGCCCGGCCTCGTCGCCGTAATAGACGCACGGAACGCCGGGGAGCGTGAACTGCAAAACCGAGGCGAGCTTCAAAAGGCAAACGCCCTTTTGATATTGCTCTTCAGTCAAGATACCCCTGTCGCGCCCGTTTTCGGGGCGCTCGATATCGCCGCGGCCGAGGCGCGTTATGGCGCGTACCGTGTCGTGAGTGCCGATATGGTTCATCAGCGTGTCGAGTGACGCGCGGGGATAGTGTTCGACTATGTTTTCAACACATTCGCGGAGCTCTTCCGCGTTCGCTGTGCGGACAAAATCTATAATCGCGTTTGCAAACGGATAGTTCATCACGCTGTCCAGCTCGCCGCCCTCAAGATATCTGCGGCGGTGGCCGTAGCTTATCTTGTCGGTCGCGTCCTCCCAGACCTCGCCGTAGATAAACGCATCTTTTTTCTCTTTTCTGACCGCCTCATGAAAGCGGTCGAGAAATTCGTCGGGTAGTTCATCCGCCACATCGAGCCGTCAGCCCGACGCGCCGAGCCTGAGCCAGTGCCGCGCAACGCCGTTTTCGCCGGTCAGAAACGCCAGCACGCCTGGGTCTGTCTCATTTAGCTCCGGCAGGATGTCAACGCCCCACCAGCAGGCGTAATCGTCCGGCCAGCAACGAAAATTATACCACGAACGGTAGGGAGAATTTTTGTCGCAATATGCACCCTTGCCGCCGTAGGACGAAAATTTGTCAAAATATCTGCTGTCGGCACCCGTGTGGCTGAACACGCCGTCGAGCAGAATTTTTATCCCGTGCTCTGCGGCACTTTTGCAGAGGGACTTGAAATCCTCCTCCGTGCCGAGCATCGGGTCGATTTTCATGTAGTCGCCCGTGTCGTATCGGTGGTTCGAGCGCGCGGAGAAAATCGGGTTCAAATATATGCAGGTGACACCGAGGCTCTCGAGATAGCCGAGCTTCTCTTCGATGCCCTTGAGGTCGCCGCCGAAAAAGTCGTATTTTTCAATTTTTCCGTCTGAGTCGGGCTCCCAGTCGGGCTCTTCGCCCCAGCGGGAGTGATATTCCGCCGCCGGTTTGTTCTCGGGCAGGGGAGTTTTGCCGGAGCGGCAGAACCTGTCCGGGAATATCTGATACATCGTGCCGCCGCGAAGCCACAGGGGCGTATCGCAGTTTTTGCGGCATACGGTCAGCCGCCAGCGCGAGCCCTCGCCGATGACGGCGTTGCCTTTATTTTCAAGTGATATTTTTTTTGTGCCCCACGGGGTGTCGTACTCAAAACAGTACCAGACTATCCCCGCACTTTCGGGCGCGGCGGTCTCGAGCCGCCACCATTCCTCGTTTTCGCCCTGCATTCGCTCCCACGAGAAAGAAAAATCTTCTCTCTCGCCGCCGTCCGTCTCAAGAATGAGGCGAACCGCGCTGCACCGCTCCGAGCGGGGCAGAACTATCCTGAAAATCATATCCTCACCCGAGCGCACAGCCGCGCCGGGCGAGAGATGATATTTTTTTCTCGAGTTGTAGGGGATAAAATGCATTTAAATCTGCCTTTATTTCGTGAGGATATATGTGCTGTCGGTGTTTGAAGCCGAGCTCTTCATTTCGATGACTTTCTTCGAGGCGGGGAAGTTGCGCTGGGCGTCCGCCTTGAGGGAACTGAGATCGACCGCGAAAGCGGAGGCGTTCGCGCTCCAGAGAGAGCCGTTGTATATATCGCTGCTGCCGCCCGCAGCCGCTTCGCCCTTCATCGCGCAGATAACGGGAGTGCCGGAGCACGCGGAGACGCAGGAGTTGACGAAGTTCACGAGCACGGCGTTTCTCGATACCGAGCCCTCGCCGTCAAATGTCGCAACGTTCGAATTTAAGTCGGGGAACTGCACGCCGTCGAGCAGTATAACATCAACGCCGAGGTTTTTTACTTCCTTGACAACTTCGAGCAGATAGTTCTGAGCCGTCTGCGAATAGGGGTTGAGCCACGGCTTGCCGCCCTTGGAAGCCTCGTTGTCGAGCCAGATCATCTGAGTTTTGTTGTAGTGAACAGCCATGGTGCGGTCAATGCGCGGCATCTGGGTATCTTTGAAGCAGTATATGCGCGCAACGACTTTTATGCCGGACTGCTGAATTTTCTTGACGCTCTCGGCGGCGTTCGCCTGAGCCTTTGATGACAGAGCCTTGTCTTTTACAGCCTCTATAGACGAGGGATAGCTGAGATAGCCGGACGCGTCTTTGAAGTCGATGACAACGGCGTTCTGACCCGCGCTCTTGAGCGATGATATAAACTGATCGAGTCCGCTGCCGCCCGCGAGCAGGGAGACATTGCCGACCCGCGCCTTTATTTCGGATGAGGTCTGCTGACTGTCGGCGGGAGCGGTTGTGTCGTTCTTGCCGCCTTTGTTGTTCTTATCTTTATTGCCTTTGTTATCTTTTTCGGCCTTCTGCGTGGTTTCGATATTCGCGTCGGAGATGCCGAGGAGCGTATCGGTGACGAAAAATGCCGCAGTGAAGACAACCGCCGCGCCGAGAACGCACGCGAGGACTATTCCGACTATCTTATTGCGCCTGCGCTCGGTGTAGCTCTTGCGGCGCTTCGAGCCGCCCGCCGCGTGCTTGCTGAACGCGGTTATGCTCCTGTGAGTGCCGGGAGAAAAATACTTGTCATATTTGCTGCGTTTTGCCATTTTTCATCATCCTCTGTGCCGCGCGGCGGGCATGACATTACCCGTCGGCGTCGGAATTTTTTTAAAAATTATGAGAACAGGGAGCTGCCCGAGAAGCCGGAGAACGCGAGCGAGAGCAGCGCGACATAGACGAATGCCGCCGGAGTGCCGCGGAAGGCTTTGGGCATATCCTGATTCTGCGAGATTATGTGCAGACCCTTGCATATGAGCGTCGCCGCGAGAATGAACGCGAGACCCGCGCCGATGCCGGAGCCGATGCTCTCGGGGAGGGTATAGGCCGCGCTGCGGTTGAGCAGGGGAGTTGCGAGCACAAGGGTATTGAGCGCCGCCATGCCGAGCGTGCCGAGGAACTTCTCGGTAGCGCCGAGGGCGAGCTTGAGTATGAGTCCGGTTATCAGGAAAACTACGATAAGTACGCCGCTGAACATTGCAAAATGCAGCGCCGAGGGCAGAGTGCTGAGCACCGGTATCATTTCGAGCGCGCGGCAGGCGAGTGCCGTGACGGTCGAGAAAAATGCGATCATCGCCGAGAACATCCAGAGTCTGCGCGGCTTCTTCGCGAGCATAAGAGCTTCGCTCGCCGCGTATCCGCCGTTGAAGACGAGATTCTGAATGAACACCGTGTAGAGTGCTGTGGAGAGCAAATCAAAAAACCAGGTCATGTTCATTTGTCCCCCTCCTTCTTCTCGTCGGAGTCAAAATCCTTTGCTTCGTCAAACAGGCGGTTGAACGCCGAGCCGTAGTCCTTGTCGTCCTCGTCTTCGTCGTCTTTGGCGAAGATATCGGAAAGGTCAAATTTGCCCTCGCCGTCGAGCGGTTCAAAGTGCGCTAAATCGTCCTCTTTGGGGTCTTCGGCTTCAACAGTCTCTTCGACTTCAACTGTCTCTTCCGCTTCAACGGTCTCTTCTGCTTCGGCAGTCTCTTTTGTCTCTTCCGCAGGAGCTTTCTCCGCCTTGGCGGGAGCCAGATTCTCGGGAAGATTCTTCTTGCTGACTATGACGGAAGTTTTCTTTATCTTCATTTCGGTCTCTGCCGAGTGCTCGGGGAAGCGCTTGTTTATCAGCGCCTTGAGCGCGGCGGCGAAGAACGCGAGGACTAAAAATCCGCCGAACGGCATGAGAATTGCCGGGTAGGTTATCGGGACTTTGATGTGCGCGCCCCATATGGTTGACGAGCCTATCATTTCGCGTAGCGCGCCGACGGGGATAATAACCGCCGCATAGCCGAGCGCCGTTGCTACGGAGTCAAAGAACGCGTGGCGCAGGTCGGTCTTGACTGCGAGCTTCTCGCAGTGCAGGGCGATTATCGAGTTCGCCGCCGTCAGGGCGAGGTATATGCCCGCGCCGAGGCTAATCTCAGGCATAAAAGTATCGATTGCGTATATGATTCCGGCGATTATCGCCGTGCCGATGAGCAGATATATCGCGACTCTTATCCATCTCGGGACTCTTTTGAGAGCGAGGCAGGCGAAGACCTGCGTGATAATAAGCACCGGGAAGAACGCCGCTGCGAGCAGGACTGCCGTCTTGAGCGTTGTCGCAACTGCGACTATCGCGCAGAGACCTGCCGCCTGGATGAGCACCGGGTTGTGAATAAACGTGCTGCTGAACAGCGCGTCGGAGAATGAGTATTTTCTGCCTGAACTCATGCCGGCTCACCTCCCTTTAATGCTGCTTTCTGTTTTCTTTTTTCCGCGCTCTTTGCCATCGATTTTTCGATGAACTTGTGGTAGCCGATTTTTCTCAGCGCGCTGTCGACTATCGGCCAGAAAGCGTTGGTGAGCAGGATGCCGAAGCAGGTGCCGTCCTCAAACGTGCCGAAGTAGCGCAGTATCATGCAGATTATTCCGGCGAACGCGCCGTAGATAAATCTTGTCAGCGGGTGCTTCGGGCTCGTGCCGGGGTCGGTTACAAAGAATATGCCCGAGAAGAGCAGGCTGCCTGCGCACAGCTCGGTGAGCAGGGATACCGGTCTTGAAAACGATCCGCGCGGGAAAATTACCGCAAGCAGGGAGCAAACGGTCAAAAATCCGAGGACATTGAAGAGCCTCTTCGGCTTTCCTGCGGCGAGCAGCGCGCATGAGCCGAGCAGCGCGACCGCGCAGCAGGTGCCGAGCGGGCCGGATACATTGCCGGATATCATCGACATTATGCCGACGGAGTTCACATGCTGTATGCCGCCCGCGCTCAGCTGAGCGGCAAGGGACGAGCCTGCGTCAAAGACATCGAACGATGCCGAGTCGATGGCGGGATATTTGAAAACTTCGTCCGGGAAGCAGACGGTCAGAAACGCCATGCCTGCCGCGGCGGGCACGAACGGAGCCTTGTGCGCCGGACCGAACGGAATCTTTGCAACGAGAATTGCGAACGCAGCGCCCGCGCCTATCAGCCAAACCGGTGCGGTGGCGGGCAGGAGCATAGCGATGGCGAAGCCCGTGAACACCGCGTGCATATCCGACAGGCAGTGGAGCTTCCTTTTCATTATCAGCAGCGCGACTGCCTCAACGGCGACCGCGCTTATAATTCCCGTAAGTATCGCCCTGAATGCGAGCGCGCCGTAGTAATACCAGCTGACTATAGCGGGTGCGGCGAGCATGAGCAGATAGCTCGTGTAGGGACTTTTAGGCGCTTTTATGCGTTTGAATCTTGCCATAAAACCAACCTTTCCGTTTGCCGGCTTATTGCGCTGGCAAAAATTTTGCATTGCACGCCGCGGGGGCGCGTAATATTATATAAGGCAGAGAGCTTTCTGTTTATTAAGGAGGGGATGCGCTTTGAAGATACAGGCGCCGGCTGAAAACAGGATAACTATAGAGCTTTCGGCGCGCGACATGGATGCGCTCAATATTACATATGAGCAAATGGACTACTCGAATATTGAGACGCGCCGCGTGGTCTGGACTCTGCTCGACAGAGCGGGTCACGAACTCAAGCGCGACATCGACCCGAGCGGGCGGATGATAATCGAAGCGGTGCCCGCGGGCAGGGGAGGATGCGTTTTGAAATTCACCCTCTGTTCCGACGGCAGCCGCGGAGTCCGCCAGCCCCCGTCGATAAAGAAAGGGGAGAACACGGCGGTCTATGAGTTCGGCTCTCTCGACGATGTTATGGACGCGGCGCACGCGCTCGGCAGAAGCCTTGAAAACAGCGGGCTGTATGAATCTGGCGGCGTCTACCGACTGCTTCTCGGCGAGAGCATTTCCGACGCGCCGGAGCATATTCTCAGCGAGTTTGGCGCGCAGATAAATTCCATTGCCGCCGCTTCGCATACCCGGGAGCACTGGCGGTGCATAGCCGAGGGCGACGCGCTGAAAAAGCTTTCCGGCAATTGATTATTGGCAGTTTGCGGCGATATCTTTCATCTCGGCTATCGCCTTTGCAGGGTCGTCCGCGCCGAAAACCGCGCTGCCAGCGACAAAGACGGTCGCGCCGCGGCGGGCGGGCTCTTCAATGGTCTTTGCGGATATGCCGCCGTCGACCTGAATCTCAATATCAATCGAGCGCTTCTCGCACTCCTCGCGCAGCGCGCTTATCTTCGGCATCATGTCCGCCATGAACTTCTGACCGCCGAAGCCGGGCTCAACGGTCATGATAAGCACCATGTCGAGCTTGTCGAGATAGGGGAAAACGCTCTCAACGGGGGTGCCGGGCTTGACGGAGAGAGCCGCCTTGCAGCCCGACGAGCGGATGAGGTCGATAGTCTCATCGACCGGGGAATCCGACTCGATGTGGAATGTGATAACATCCGCGCCCGCCTTGACAAAGTCGGGGATATATCTGAGCGGCTCGCTTATCATCAGATGAACGTCAAAGACGAGCGAGCTTTTGTCGCGGATACTTTTTATGATCGGCGCGCCGAAGGTTATGTTGGGCACAAAATGCCCGTCCATCACATCGAGATGGAGCCAGTCCGCGCCGGCTTTTTCTATCATTGCGGCCTGCTCACCCATTTGGGAGAAGTCGCCTGCGAGCATTGAAGGAGCGATCTTTATCATCGTTTTTTCGTCCTTTCGTATTTTCATACATACCTTATACCATTATACCAACTAAATCCCGTTTAGTCAATCGCGCAGGGCGTCTTTGGAAGTCTTTACAAACGGTTAAAATTATGGTATTCTTTGACGGAGAAAATAAATCCGGGATGTGTGCAGAACTTCCCGAACAAGGAGAAAATGAAAATGAATGTTTATGATTTTGACAACACCATCTACGACGGCGAGAGCTTTATTGATTTGTTCATCTTTCTTTTCAAGAAAGACCCCTCGCTCGTCAAGTACATTCCCGACGTTATCAACGGGCTCTACAAATACACAAAGGGCACGATAAACGCCGAGGAAGCGCTGGAGCAGTATTCCGATGTCGTCACCGATTATTACAACAGCATCGAGGATTTCGACGCGCTCGTCACCGAGTTCTGGGATACGAACATCCACAAGATAAAGCCGTTCTATTTCCGCCAGAGGCAGGATGACGATATAATAATCTCCGCGAGCCCCGAGGTTCTGCTCGACGATGTCATGCACAGGCTCAACATCAAGAACTATATCTGCTCGCGCACCGACGGCAACGCGCACATAACCGACCTCTGCTTCCGCGGCAGAAAGGTCGAGCTGTTCAAGGAGATGTATCCCGATACGGTGATCGACAATTTCTATACCGATTCCGTCAACGACACCCCGATGATGGAGATCTCCGAGCATGCGTTCCTCGTCTCCGGCAACAAGATAAAGCAGGTAAAGTAAAAATAGAAACTCAAAGCCTCCGTGTGATATCATGCGGAGGCTTTTTGCTGAAATTGATATTATTTATTGCGTGCTTGTACAATAATATAGAATACAGCCCACAATTTGCGAATATGTTTACCTCGCGGCGCCGAAAACAAAAAATCCTGCCCACAGTCAAATCTGTGAGCAGGATTGCTGTTTTTATAAAGTTATTCGAATATTGCGGTGGTGATGCTGTATGCGGGGATGGTCAGCGTCTGCTGATATGCTCCGTCATAGGTGAGCTCGACTTTTCTGCTGCCGTCGGTCGTGTATGTCGTGAGGTGATCCCTGCCCTCTATGCCGCTCAGGGAGAAGGTGTGCTCCTCGCCGCCGTTGACGATAACGAGAACGATCTTTCCGTCCGGAGTCAGGAACGCGGCGGTGTTCGTGCGGAAGCTCATATAGCTTTCAAGCTTTTCGCGGCTCATTGACGAGAATCTGTCGTTGACATCCTTTTTGCAGGAGATGAGACGGCTCCCCTCGGGGACGAACTTCGAGAAATGCGCCATCGCGTAGTACCGCTGGGCAACATAGTATTCGCTGCAGTCGTGGTTGGCGATTATCAGTCCGTCGCCGTATTCGTCGCCCTCGCTGACCGCGACCCAGGCGGACCAGATGGAGGCGTTGGAGATGAACATATCCTGCGCCATGACGCGCGCCATGAACAGCGCACTGCGGGTGGATTTATTTGACATGGTGACGGGCAGCTCGCACCACTCGGACATATCATATATAACTCCGGGGTACTTCTTTATGTATCTGCCCCACCAGCCCTTGAGGAAATAGTTGATATCCGACCAATAGGCGTGATATGCATATGTGCCGAGAACCTCGCGAAGGTCGGGGTCGTTGTAAATATATTTGAGATAATCAAAGGTCTTGCTTGTTATCTTCGAGACCTCGCACATCGAGAGCTTGACGTCGAGCCCGCGCGCCTTGATACTCTTGGCAAAAAGCTTGTAGAGCTTGAAAAGCTCTTCAGTGTCGTAATGGCAGCCCTCCTGGCTGACATAGTCGCCGCCCCACGAAGCCTGAGGCTCATTGACGGGGCTGATATATTTGACGGGGTATCCGAGCTCGATAAAATGCTCGGTTATGTCAAGAAAATAGTCAACATATTCCTGATAGCATTCGGGCTTGAGGTTGTTCTGATGCTTCTTGAATCCGCCGCTCGCCTGTCCGGTGACGGTCATCGAGAAATGGGGGGAGTTAGAGAACAGAACGACCGAGTCCACGCACCCGTAGCTCATCGCGAGGTCGAGAATCTTCATCGATTCTGCGTCCTGTGACCAGTCGTATTCGTATTTTCCCGTCTCTTCGTTATAGACAAGGAAGCTCTCCGTGCTCTTCCACGAGTCTCGGTCAAGGCGTGTGTTGGGATTCTGCTTTTCACCTGAGCCGACATTGAAGCGATAGACGTTGAGTCCGAGACCCTCTTTGCTGAACAGGAGCTTTGTTATTGCTTCTGCGTTTTCGCTCGCACCTGCAACCTGCGGCCACCATGCGGCGGCTGCGCCCCAGCCCATAATCTCCTGCTGCTGAGAGGTTTCGTCTATTTTGAGGTTGACATGGCTCGTGTCCTTCGTTGCAATATTCGACACGGATATCGATCCCGTGATGCACAGCGAGATGATAAACACGAGGACATCATATATAGTTTTTCTCAGTTTTTCCATATGCATCCCTCCTGATATCACAAGTTTATCAGAAGAAATATAAAAGGTCAACCGAAAAATCGAAAAGAAATGCTACGGGACAGTATGTGTCGCCGTACCCTGCAAGCCGTATGTCAATAAAATTGTGCAATTTTCGCGGGCGGATGATATCTAATCATACCACGCACTTTTTCACTATTCACTTTTACCTATTACCTTGAGCGAAGCGAAACAACCCCTCAGTCCCGGCTTACGCCGAGCCTGCTCCCCTGCAGGGGCGCCTATGGACGGGCAAAGTATATCATTTGATT
>JBNMIN010000048.1:0-15439 GCA_050873305.1 Oscillospiraceae bacterium | reverse complement strand
ATACGCAAAGTCTGCTTACACTATGGTCTGTCAAAGAGGCCTGTTTTAAAGCGCTGAGTCCAAAGGTAAGTACAGTCAGCGATATATCGCTCGATATAACCGAATGGGGATTCAAATGCAGCGGAATATCCTTTATTGAGACAGGCATTGTGCACAAAGATTATGTTTTTTCGCTCGCGTCAGTCTAAAAATTTCAATAAATGCTTGCATAAATATGAAACAGCAGTTATAATTATTCTATTATCATTTGGAGGTTCATTATGAATTTTGTACAGTTTTTAAATCTTACCAGCGGCGCAGCTTCGAGCACTGCGGCTTCCGGCAAGAGCCAGATTTCTCTTATCGTTATGATGGTTCTTCTGTTCGCGGTCATGTATTTTGTCATGATCCGTCCCCAGAAGAAAAAGCAGAAGGAAGAGCAGCAGATGCGCGACAGCATCGAGGTCGGTGATGAGATCACCACCATCGGCGGTATCGTCGGACGCGTTGTCACTGTTAAGGATGATTCTCTTATTATAGAGACCGGCGCTGAAAGAAACAGAATCAAGATTATGAGATGGGCTATCAGCACCAACAACACCGCTAACGAGAAGCTCGAGGCCGAGAGAGCTGCCGCGAAGGAAGCTCAGGAAGCTGAGAAGGCAGCAAAGATGGAAGAGGCCAAGGCAAAGAGCAAGGCAAGCCGCAAGAAGAGCAAGAAGAACAAGGATGCGGACGCCGAGTAATCTGACATAAAATCAGACTTCCCCTCATACTTTTTAAACAAACGGTATGAGGGGGATTTTTTATGCCTGCCAAAAGGGGAGAGCGAAAAGAAACCAACACTAAGAAAACGCTTCTGATAAGTCTGCTTATCGGCAATGCGCTTGGTGCTGCAATATTTTTCATACTGCTTTCAATAGCTTCTGCGGTGATACTCAAAAAATGTGTTTCATCGGGAGCTTATACGCCCGTTTCAATTGTGTGTGCCGCGATAGCGGCGTTTATAGCCGGACTATTTTCTGTCATCCCAATAAGAAAAAACGGACTTCTGTTGGGACTGTGTTCATCCGTTTTGCTCATTGCCTGCGTTGTTGTATCCGCCGCGGCCGCCGGCGGCAGTGTTGGCATAAAAACAGCGATTGCGGCGGCGGTTGCAGCCGTATGCGCCTGTATCGGAGGCATACTTGCCGCAAATATGAAAAAGAAAACACGATGACCGTGCCGCAAGGCACGGTTTTGTCTTGTAAAATATAAAAAAGATGGTATAATATATAAGTATTTACATACGAGGAGGAAAACAAATCATGTCCAAAGAAAAGTATTACATCACAACTGCGATTGCTTACACATCGCGCAAGCCTCACATAGGCAATTCCTATGAGATAGTTCTCACCGATGCCATAGCCAGGTATAAGCGAATGCAGGGATATGATGTGTTTTTCCTTACCGGTACCGATGAACACGGTCAGAAGATAGAGGAGTACGCCAAGAATGCAGGCGTATCCCCGAAAGAATATGTTGACAAAGTGGCAGGGGAGATACGCGGTATCTGCGATCTGCTCAACACAACTTATGACAAGTTTATCAGAACGACCGACGATTACCATGAAAAAGTAGTTCAGAAGATATTCCGCAAGCTTTATGACCAGGGCGATATCTATAAGAGCGAGTACGAAGGCATGTACTGCGTGCCCTGCGAGAGCTTTTTCACCGAGTCCCAGGTCGTTGACGGCAAGTGCCCGGACTGCGGCAGTGAGCTTGTCCAGACGAAGGAAGAGGCATATTTCCTCAGAATGTCAAAATATCAGAAGCAGCTCGAGGATTATATCGAGGCGAACCCGAACTTTATCTATCCCGAGAGCCGCAAAAAGGAAATGGTCAACAATTTCATAAAGCCCGGTATTCAGGATCTCTGCGTTTCCCGTTCGTCCTTCAAATGGGGCGTTCCTGTTGACTTTGACGACAAGCATGTCATCTATGTCTGGATAGACGCACTTTCGAACTATATCACCGCTCTCGGTTATGATCCCGACGGCAGCTCCGAGCTGTTCAACAAATATTGGCCGGCAGACGCGCATATAATCGGTAAGGATATTCTTCGTTTCCACACAATTTATTGGCCGATTATGCTCATGGCTCTCGGTCTCGAACTGCCCAAGAAAGTATTCGGCCACCCGTGGCTGCTTTTCGGAACGGACAAGATGTCAAAGTCCAAGGGCAATGTTATATATGCGGATGATCTTGTGAGACATTTCGGCGTTGACGCCATCAGATATTACCTGCTCTCTGAGATGCCTTATGCCGCTGACGGCTCGATTACTTATACCACTATAATCGAGCGCTACAATTCAGAGCTTGCAAACACGCTCGGCAACCTTGTTAATAGAACCATTGCAATGTCGAACAAATATTTCGGCGGCGAGATACTCGCTCCGGAAGCTCCGGAAGAAGTCGATGAGGATCTCAAAAATACCGTTCTCGGCAGCGTAAAGACGGTTGATAAATGCATGGATGATTTCCATGTTGCGGATGCGCTTGAGGCTATTTTCAGCGCAGCAAGACGCAGCAACAAATATATCGACGAGACGACTCCGTGGCTGCTCGCAAAGGATGAGGATAAGCGTGCAAGGCTCGGTACGGTGCTTTATAATCTCCTCGAGAGCATCAGAATAATTGCCGTTCAGCTCAAGCCCTTTATGCCCGATACTTCGGATAAGATTCTTGAGCAGCTCAACACAGATATATCTTCTTATGAGAGCATCAAGTCCTTTGGCGCACTCAAAGCCGGCGGACATGTCGGAACGGCAACTCCGCTGTTCAACAGAATCGACGAAGAAAAGATGCTTGAAGAGATAGAGAAGGAGACTTCCGTCTCCGAAGCGACGCTTGAAGAGAAGAAAGAAGAGATTCCCGGAGTTGCAATGATAGGCATTGACGATTTTGCAAAAGTCGAGCTTAAAGTTGCAAAAATCAAGGATTGCGTACCCGTAAAACGCGCCAAGAAGCTGCTTGAACTGACTATAGACGATGGCAGCGGACTTCGCACTGTTGCTTCCGGAATTGCCAAGTGGTACAAGCCCGAGGATCTTGTCGGACATAATATAATCCTTGTGTCAAACCTCAAGCCTGCAAAACTCTGCGGCGTTGAAAGCTGCGGAATGATTCTCGCGGCTGACTGCGCAGACAGTGATGTCAAGGTGATTTTCGTTGACGATATCCCGGTCGGAGCAAAGATAAGATGATAAACAATATTTTTGACAGCCACGCCCATTACGATGACGAACAGTTTGACGGCGACAGGGACGAATTGATAACGTCCTTGCCGTCAAAGGGTGTTTGCGCTGTTATAAACTGTGCAAGTGACCTGAAAAGCTCCGCAACATCTGCGGAGCTTTCTGAAAAATATCCTTTTTTCTGGTGTGCGTGCGGAATTCATCCGCATGAAGCTGAGAAAGAATTAAAAAATGCTAATATTGGTGAAATAGAACAAAAAATAATTGATTTCACAAAAAAGAAAAAATGCGTCGCAATAGGGGAGATTGGGCTCGATTATCATTATGATTTCTCGCCAAGAGAGCTTCAAAAAGAGATTTTCGAGCTTCAGCTGAAACTTTCAAAAGAGCTCGACCTGCCTGTTATAATCCACGATAGGGAAGCGCACGAGGACACAATGACTTTGCTTAAGAAATACAAACCAAAAGGCGTGGTACATTGTTTTTCCGGCAGCGTTGAAATGGCGCAGGAAGTTCTGAAACTCGGAATGTATATCGGTCTTGGCGGAGCAGTTACCTTCAAGAACGCGAAGAAGCCTGTTGCAGTCGCAGCGGCAACTGATATCAGCAGAATCTTGCTTGAAACCGACTGTCCTTATATGGCGCCGGTGCCGCTCAGAGGAACCAGATGCTCAGCTGATATGATTGCATATTCTGCGCAGACGATAGCGAATATAAAAAATATCGATGTGCAGATGCTTGTCGATACCGCAACCGAGAATACGAGGCGGTTGTTTGGGATAGAGTTCTGATTTTTGTATCAGAAGGGAGGTTTGCCTAAAAGCATGGGAAAAATTATACAAAATAAATGTTCTGTATAATTTGGGGGATTTGAAATTTAGTTTTGACATGTAAATTATAAAAATCCCATACGACTCCCATATATTTTAGGTTCCGGATGAAACCTGAGGATTTTGTATGCCTGCCGCGACTGGTGCGGGATTATCTGAATTATCTGTCGAGTGTCAAAGGCAAATCACAGCTTACTGTCTGCGAATACGCCTCGGACCTTCGGCTTTTCTTTGCGTACATGCTAAAACAAGAAAACCTTTCGCAATTCAAAAACACTCCCATAGATGAAATTGATATTTCAAAGCTTGATATCGATTTCATCTCGCTTGCCCGTATACCTACTGCGTATGGCTTTTTGGAATACTGTCGCGCTGAGCGCGGCAATGATACTGCCGCCAGAGCCCGCAAAGTCGTTTCTATCAAACGCTTTTATCGTTATTTAAAGGTTCAGGGCTACATTGACGAAAATCCTATGCAGGATCTGGAATCGCCGAAAATAAAGAAATCACTGCCGAAATATCTGTCGCTTGAACAGGCTGTGAGTTTGCTTGAATCTGTAGACGGTAAAAATAAGGAGCGCGATTATTGCATTTTGGTTCTTTTTATGAACTGCGGAATGCGTCTTTCGGAGCTTGTTTCAATCAATTATTCCGATATAAAACCGGATAATACAATTATAATAACCGGAAAAGGAAATAAACAACGCACGGTTTATCTCAATGATGCGTGTGTAAGCGCGATAAAAGACTATATGAAAGTGCGTCCGGTTGACGGTGTGAAAGACAAAGAAGCGCTGTTCCTGAGCAACCGAAAGACCAGAATCAGCCCCAAAACGGTTCAGCATATAGTTGACGAATATCTTGAAAAATCCGGACTCAGCGGTCAGGGATTTTCAACGCACAAACTGAGACATACGGCCGCTACGCTCATGTATCAATACGGCCATGTCGATGTGCTGCAACTAAAAGAGATTCTCGGCCACGAAAATCTGGCGACTACTGAAATTTATACTCATGTTGTCGACGAACAATTGCGCAGTGCCGTTGATTCTAACCCGCTTAACAAAGTCAAAATCAACCGCAAAAAGCCTGATTCTGACGAAAATTAAAAGCTGAACAGCCTGCAAAAAAGTCTGCTTGCGGCGGCATCTATTACCGCAGCAAGAACTATAAGAATACATATTATCAAAAAACGCATACAGTAAATTTTTATGCTCCCCTCCCCTCTTTGTGCTTTAACTGAAGAAAGTGAGAGGAGCATTTCATATGACGAATTTATTCCTGCACTGCAAGCGAGCAGGAGCGCAAAAATAGCCGGTATAAGCCCAGGGTATATCACCAAAACGCAGTAGCCGAGCCCGCGCAGAGCAAAATTTGAGTATAGATAGCCCGACAGCATACCTATCCCCACTCCACGTATTATGGGCAGAATACATATCAGCGGCAGCCCGACAGCACATAGCCCGAATACAAATGCCGCGAGCATAAATGCAGCATTGACAGCCAGCGAATTTATAAAATTCATACCGAGAGCCTGGCTGCCTTTTGATCTTATATAAACCGAAAACATATCCGAAAATGCGCCTGAAAGGTAACTGTCAGCCTTTTTGAGAGAAATCGCGCCTATTATCATTCCCGACGCAAAAAGCAGCATCATAATAAGTATTCTTCGGTTCTTTTTCAGTGAAGTTATAACACCGTTTCCGTATTCCTTTGCCGCTGCGTTTATATCCATAACATTTTACCTCCATTATTTTATCTAATAATATGAGGCTTTGTCCCAAAAAATACCAATGTCGCCGCAGTATCTCTGCGGCGACATTTTAGCTTTTATTTATTTTATCCCGTTTAGCTTATCGACGAAATCGGCGGGCTTAACGGTAAGTTCTGCCCATGCGGGTCTGAATCCGCTTTTTATTGCGTTTCCGGCAGATTTGATATTTGACCATGCACAGCAGTAAAACGGGACTTTACCGCGTTTTATAATCTCCAGTGCCAGCCTGCTTGTCAACGCACCGGCTACGCCCTTCCTGCGATATTCCGGCAGAACATCCACTCCAATCTGCCACATCGTGTCGCAGTCGGCTGAAGCTCCGGCAAGCCCTATCAAAGTATTGCCGTCGTATGCACCGACGCACAGCACATCTAAATCTTTTCTGTCGGTGCACAGTGCGTTGCTCCACTGCGGCAGATATAAGTTTTTAAAGTCATTCGGATGCATAACTTTTAGTTCATATCTGCACGGCAACTCGCGAAGCGACTCCATACGCGGCAGAAAATACTCGGCCATGAAACAAACACGCATACCGTGCGCCTGAAAAGCATCGTTTAGAATATGCATATTCGGTGTTTCGAAGCAGTGCTCCGGCGCAAATCTATTTATATACTGCTCCACAATTTCCTTATATTTCATGTCAGCGGAAGCTACAATGTTGTTTCCGTATGACACGAGGTCGCATATAAACGGAAGCCTCAAATATTTTCGCGCATTCTGGCTTGTTGTTGATTCAACAATGATATTTTTGTCTTTTATAAAGTCTTCCGGCGCACATCCGAGGTCTGTTGCGGACTGTGCCATGGCAATAGAAATAATTTGACTGTTGTTCATCAATTTTAATCCTGTCTTTTAAAAAGTAAACGCCCCTGATTTTTCGGTCAGAGGCGTTAAAAAATCTTTATTTCTTGAAGATGTCATCCTGCTCAATGAGCTCGATTCCCGCGCCCTTGAGTATCTCGGAAGCCTTGTCGTTATCTTCAACTCTGATGATAACATAGGCGTTGCCGACCGAAGGCGTGATGAACGCATAGGCATATTCAACACTTATCTGTGCATCGGAAAGTACCTTGATAGCGCGCGCAAGTCCGCCGGGCTCATCGGGAATGATTATGCCGAGGACCTGAGTTGCGGAAGCGGTCATTCCCTCGCTTCTGAGCGCCTCAACCGCCGACTTGGGATCGTTGACGATAAGGCGGAGAATGCCGTAGTCCGAGGTATCCGCAACGGAAAGAGCGCGGATATCGATGCTGTTCTTGGCGAGGACTGCCGTTATGTCGGCAAGTCTGCCTGGTCTGTTTTCGACAAAAACCGAAATCTGACTGATTGCCATTTGGTTTTCCTCCTTTATATTTTTCTGTTATCAATAACTCTCGAAGCCTTGCCTTCGTAGCGCGGCAGAGAGTGCGGTTCAACAAGACGCACCTTTGCGGAAACACCGAGAACGGACTGCATGGCACCGCAAATCTCTTTCTCTTTAGCCTCAATCTGCTTGACCGAGTCGGAGAACATGTGGTCGGACATCTCAATGCAGACGGTCATTATATCAAGATTATTCGCTCTGTCAACTATTATCTGATAGTTCGGATCCATACCGAGCGAAAGAATAACATGCTCGACCTGAGCCGGGAAAACATTGACGCCGCGGATAATAAGCATATCATCGCTTCTGCCCTTTGGTCTGAGCATTTTGACGAGCGTTCTGCCGCAGGCGCATTTCTCATGCGTTATTGCGGAAATGTCGCGGGTTCTGTATCTGAGAAGCGGAAGAGCCTCTTTGCCGATGCAGGTGAACACGAGCTCGCCGTATTCGCCGTCGGGCAGCGGCTTGAGGGTCACGGGATCGACTATCTCGGGATAGAAATAATCCTCGCAGATGTGCATTCCGGACTGCTCACAGCACTCATATGCAACGCCGGGACCCGCTATCTCAGAGAGACCGTATATATCATATGCCTTGATTTTGAGCATATTCTCAAGCTGGGTGCGCATATTCTCGCTCCACGGCTCTGCGCCGAAGATACCTATGCGAAGCGGCAGCTCGGCAGGATCGACATTCATCTCCTTGAGAGTCTCTGCGATGAACAAAGCGTATGACGGAGTGCAGCAGAGCACATTTGAACCGAAATCCTGAAGTATCTGAACCTGGCGTTTTGTGTTGCCGGACGACACGGGAATCGCGGTCGCGCCGAGTTTTTCTGCGCCGTAATGCAGTCCCATACCGCCGGTGAAAAGTCCGTAACCGTAAGAGACATGGACATAATCCGAAGATGTTGCACCTGCGGCGGTGAGCGCTCTTGCGGTACACTCGGACCAGCGGTCAATATCGCCCTTTGTATAGCCGACAACGGTCTGCTTTCCGGTTGTACCGGACGAAGCGTGAACTCTGACAAGCTCTTCTCTCGGCACGGCAAAAAGTCCGAACGGATAGTGATCTCTGAGATCCTGTTTTACCGTAAAGGGCAGCTTGCTGATATCGTCTATCGAATGGATATCTTCAGGCTTGAGTCCTATCTCGTCAAACTTTGCCTTATAAAACGGGATGTTTTCATAGCATCTTTTTACCGTCTTTATCAGCCGTGCGCTCTGCACTGCGTGCAGATAATCGCGCGACGCCGTTTCAATTTCGGGACTGAAATACTTTGCCATCGTCTCTTATCTCCTTTGTATCTCTTTATCTCTCTTCTGCGTTTCAGCAGGTTTTTTCGTGCTCATAGCCGAGACGGAATGCCTCAAGGTTCATGTCAAGGAACTTCTCCGGCACAGTGTTCTTTATAGCGTTTATCCATGTTTCATAGCTCAGCTGCATGTGGCTTGCCATTGCACCGATAAGAACAACATTGACAGCCTTTGCCGAACCCGCTTTGACGGCGAGTGAAAGCGCATCAAGCTCTATCATAGAAGCTCCTGCCGCTTTTATTGCCTCTGATATGTTCTGAGGATACTCCGCTGCGCCGGTTATGACCGGCATCGGGTCGATGCACTGATCGTTGACGACCAATTTGCCGTCGGGCTTAAGAAAGCTGAGCCATCTTGCAGCTTCAAGCTTCTCAAAGGCGAGGATTATATCGGCTTCACCCTGCTCAATCGTGGGCGAAAAGACCTCATCGCCGTATTTAACATATGTAACAACGGAACCGCCGCGCTGGCTCATTCCGTGTATTTCGGAAACCTTGACCTCGTATCCGCTGTCTATAAGCGCGCTGCCGAGGAGTCTGCTTGCAAGCAGAGTGCCCTGGCCGCCGACGCCGACTATCATAATTGATTTAACTGCCATTTTTCCCGCTCCTCTCTTATTCTATCGCACCGAATTTGCAAAGCTGCTTGCAGACATCGCAGCCGACGCAAAGGGTGAAATCAATGTGAGCCTTGCCCTCTTTAATGCTTATCGCGGGGCAGCCGATCTTCATGCACATCTTGCAGGATGCGCACTTGTCGGTGTTGACCTTGACGGGCGGCTTTGTCTTGACATATTTGAGAAGCACGCAGGGACGGCGGGATATAACTACCGAGGGCTCGTCCGCTTCAAGCTCTTCTTTTATTGCTTTTTCGGTTGCGGCGAGGTCATAAGGGTCAACGACAACAACGCGGTTTATTCCGACTGCGTGAGCGAGAGCTTCAAGGCTTACTGCCGTTGTCGGGTCGCCCTTTATTGTAAGTCCGGTAGTCGGATTCTGCTGATGTCCGGTCATGCCGGTGATGCTGTTATCGAGGACGATAACGACCGAATTGCTTTGGTTATACGCGATGTTTATAAGACCAGTAACACCGGAATGGATGAATGTGGAATCGCCTATAACGGCTACGCGCTTGTGGCTGCCGGCTTCGTCAGCCTTGTTCATGCCGTGGAGCGCGGAGACGGATGCGCCCATGCAGATGCAGGTGTCCATCATGCCGAGAGGAGCCATCGAGCCGAGTGTATAGCAGCCGATATCGCCGCTGACATTGACCTTTAGCTTCTTGAGGGCATAGAACAGACCTCTGTGCGGACATCCGGCGCAGAGTACTGGCGGGCGCGCGGGAACGTTTATATCTGCCTTGAGATAAGCGTTCTCTTCGCCGAGGATAACTTTTTTTATCATGCTCTGCGAATACTCGCCGAGAAGCGTGAACTGCTCCTTGCCGATGACATTTATTCCGAGCTTGCGGCAGTGATCTTCTATGTAAGAGTCAAGCTCCTCGATGACATAGACTTTCTCGCATTCTGCCGCAAAGTCGCGGATTATCTTCTCGGGCAGCGGATAGAGACAGCCTATCTTGAGATAAGACGCTTTATCGCCGAGAGCCTCTTTGGCGTACTGATAGGCAATGCCGCCCGCGATTATGCCGATTTTTTTGTCGTTATATTCAATCTTGTTGACACCGAGGTCAACAGCTTCACTGTCGCCCCAAGCTTCGAGAGCCTTTGTTCTCTCTTCAACTATGACATGCTTCTTCTTCGCCATAGCAGGCATCATGACATATTTCTGCGTGTCCTTGACATACTCTTTGAGTCCGTTGTCGACTCTCTCCCCTATCTCAACAAGGCTGCGGGAATGAGAGATTCTCGTAGTGAGCCTGATTATAACCGGGGTGTCATAACGCTCGGAAATATCATATGCAAGCTTTGTGAAAGCGAGGCACTCCTGAGAATCCGCGGGTTCAAGCATCGGTATCTTTGACGCTTTTGCATAGTTGCGCGAATCCTGCTCATTCTGCGATGAATGCATACCGGGGTCATCAGCAACGACTATGACCATGCCGGCGTTCACGCCTGTATAAGAGAGCGTGAACAGCGGGTCTGCGGCAACGTTCAGACCGACATGTTTCATGCCGCAGAAAGAACGCGCTCCGGCTATGGCAGCGCCGCCTGCGGTCTCCATAGCGACCTTTTCGTTCGGCGCCCATTCGCAGTACATCTCATCATATTTAGCCGCGCTCTCCGTCACCTCGGTGCTCGGGGTGCCGGGATAGCTCGAGGCCACACGGCATCCGGCTTCATAAAGGCCTCTTGCGACGGCCTCGTTTCCTAAAAGTAACTTTCTCATTTTTTGCCTCCGGATTTATTTCTTCTCGTTTCTCAAATCAACAACTCTGTGCGCCTTGCCGACAAATCTCTCGAGCGTCTTGGGCTCAAGCAGGCTGACCTTGCACTGGATACCAAGAGTGGTCTGAAGATTGTGCATTATCTTCTTCTGAAGCCGCTCGATTTCGCCGTAGCTCTCAAGCAGAGATGCGTCAACAAGCTCAACGCGGACTTCAAGTGTATCTGAAAATCCCTCGCGGCGGACAACAAGCTGATAGTTTGCACCGATCTGCTCCGTGCCGATAAGCACGCTTTCAATCTGTGACGGGAACACGTTCACGCCGCGAATCTTGAGCATATCGTCGCTTCTGCCCTTGACCTTGTCCATTCTGACGCCCGTTCTTCCGCATTTGCAGGGAGAATAGTTGAGTCTTGTGATGTCGCGTGTTCTGTATCTGAGCAGAGGAAGTCCCTCTTTTGTCAGCGTAGTCACAAGCAGTTCGCCTGTCTCGCCCTCGGCAAGAGGCTCGAGGGTTTCGGGGTCGACTATTTCGGGATAGAAATAGTCTTCGCAGAAATGCAGTCCGTCGCGCTCCTCACATTCGCCGGAAACGCCGGGACCCATAAGCTCGCTCATGCCGTAGTTATCGGTGGCGAACAGTCCCCAGCCCTTTTCAATCTGGGTTCTCATCTCGGGTGTGCAGCCCTCCGAGCCGAACAGACCGAGGCGGAGCTTATAGTCGCTCATCGGATAGTCAAGCTCTTTTGCCGTTTCGCACATATAAAGCGCGTATGACGGAGTTGCAACGAGCGCGGTAGTGCCGAAATCGCGCATATACATCAGCGCCTTTTCGGTGTTGCCGCTCGAATTGGGAACGACCGTCGCACCGAGCTTTTCGAGTCCGTAGTGAAGACCCAGAGCGCCTGTGAACATGCCGTAACCGAAAGATATCTGAACGATATCTTCGTCGGTAGCGCCTGCTGCGGCGGCAAGACGGGCAACGCAGTCCGACCACAGATCAAGGTCGTGCTTCGTATATCCTACGACCGTGGGCTTGCCCGTTGTGCCGGACGAAGCATGAATGCGCACCATCTCTTTCATCGGTCTTGCGAACAGACCGAACGGATAGTTGTCGCGCAAATCAGCCTTTGTAGTTGGCGGTATGTATTTTATATCGCTCAGGCTCTTGATCTTGTCGGCGGAAATGCCCGCTTCATCAAGCTTCTTTGTGTAGAACGGCACATTTTTGTAGCAGTAATCAACCGTCCATTTCAGTCTTTCGAGCTGCAGCGCTTCCAGCTCGCTGCGCTTCATTGTTTCAATTTCCTTTTGAAAAAACATCTTGAAGTCTCCCTCTTTTATACTTCGACAGGGTATTCGGAAATCATTTATAAATTATACCACTGTTACTCTTTTTCGACAATACCGTTATAAAATAATTCGGTAACATTCTTGTCGTCTTTTGCCGTTATTGCGCTGACAATGAAGCAGAGCGCGAGCGAAAGGAGCATCGCTATGCAGGCAAAAAGCGGTCCGAATCCCGCAAGCGTTGATGCTGTACTATTATTGACCCCGAACTCAACAAGCAGTTTGCATATCGCAGGAACTATCGCGACGGAGAAACCGCCTATCATTGCGGCCCAGGCACCATGTTTGTTCATACGCTTCCAGAACAGCGCAACGACATAGGGCGCAAGAAACGATCCTGAAATTATACCCCAAGAGTAACTCATCATATCAAGAATGGGCGTATCTGTATTTGCAACAACATAGGAGCAGAAAATAAACACAACGCAGAGAACTTTTGTGAGAACAGTTACTTTCTTTTCCTTCATTCCGGGCTTGAGCACACTCTTAACAAAGTCCATGGAGAATGTCGAGCTTGCTGTGAGCGTTATGGAGCAAAGAGTCGAAACCGACGCTGCTATGAGCAGGACAAGGACGATTCCGAGCAGTATATTCGGAAGATTCGCGACCTTGAGCATATTCGGAACAACATAGTCCTGCACCGGCTTTTTGAATGATGCTATCTCGTCGGCAGTGAAGAATCTGTGGCAAAGCGATCCTATGAAATATCCGCCGCCCGCAACAAGAAGAGCGAAAAATGTGGATATTATAATGCCGCGCTTCGCCTGCTTGTCGTCCTTTATGCCGAAATATTTCTGTATCATCTGCGGCAGTCCCCATGTGCCGAAGCTGGTCATGAGCACGGTTGCGATGAGCGAAGTTGCGGATTTGAGTCCGAGCTTCGGAAGACCCTCTGCCGAGTTGGCGTATTCTCTGAGCCCCTCTATACCGCCGACTCTGTCGCAGCGGATGACAAAAATTATAAGAAGAGTTATGCCGAACATCATGACAATTCCTTGAACAAAGTCCGCGCGGGCCTGAACAAGATATCCGCCAAGCAGCAGAAGCACTGCGGCAAGGACTGCGATAATTATCATGCATATTTTGTCGTCTATTCCGAGCAGAACATCGGCAACCGACGCGAGGCCTTTATAGACCGACGCCGAATACGGGATCATGAAAATAAATATCACCATGCAGGCAAATATTTTCATGGCGCGGCTGTTGTATCTCAGTTCAAAGAACTGAGGCATAGTTTTTATCTTGAGCCTGTCTGAAACATCGCGCGTCCTTCTGGCAAGTACACGCCAGGCGAGCCACGAGCCAAACACGGCGTTGCCTATTCCTGCGGCGATACCCCAAAGACCGTAGTTGAGTCCCGTGCCGCCGGCGTAGCCGACAAACATAACTGCCGAAAAATACGCTGTACCGTAAGAAAGCGCCGAAAGCCACGCTCCGGCGTTTCGTCCGCCGACTGTCAAATCGGCTATGCTCTTTGATTTTCGTCCCGATACAATGCCGATTATCATCATAACCACAACATATACCGCGATAGTTATCCAGACGGTGGTGTTCTCCATTTTTTCATCCTCTGCTTTTTCCATGTTTTGCGCTTTAAAGCTTTTATCCGATAAAGCGCAGCAATATGATACAATAAAAAGCAGTATTTGTCAAGTTATTTCAAAAAGAATTGAATATATCTCGGAATCCCCCGCCCTTTCTCGGCGGCGCACAGCATGCCTGCTGATTGTAGCACACAAGCACTGCATCCTCGCCTATAACTTTTATGTCTTCCCAGCATATTCTTATATCGTCGCACCGTCCGAGCAGCCCCATGCACTTCGGCCTGCCGAATACGATAATTGCAACTACTTTTCCCGAGCAGGTGTCAACTTCAATATCCGACACGGGACCGAGTATATTTCCGTCCCTTTGATTTATAACCTGATTGTTTCTCAGATCCGTCACGCAGCAGTTCAAAAAAATCACCCCCAACGGCATTATATGCCGCTGAGGGTGCGTCGAATCACACGACATTCATTTCTCTTTTCAGGCGTTCTATTATCCTTTTTTCGAGTCTTGATATGTAGCTCTGCGATATGCCGAGCATATCAGCGACTTCTTTTTGTGTATATTCCTTTCCGCCGCCGAGTCCGAACCGCATCCGCATTATAAGCTTGTCGCGGTCGGCAAGAGCATCAACGGTGCGTAAAAGTAAACTTTTTTCGTCCTCTGCCTCTATGCCGCGATTTACCGTATCGGGTTCGCTGCCGAGAATATCAGATAAAAGCAGTTCGTTCCCGTCCCAATCCACATTCAGCGGTTCGTCGAGTGAAATCTCGTTTCTTATATTATTTGTCTTTCGCAGGAACATGAGTATCTCGTTTTCGATGCACCGTGAGGCATATGTTGCGAGCTTTATGTTTTTTGACGGTCTGAATGTGTTGACAGCTTTTATCAGCCCGATAGTGCCTATTGATATCAGATCTTCTATTCCTACTCCGGAGTTTTCAAACTTCCTCGCTATATAGACCACGAGCCTAAGATTGTGTACTATGAGCGGCTCGCGCGCGGATTCGTCGCCCGCTTCTATGCGCTCGAATATCTCCCGCTCCTCATCCTTTTTCAGCGGGGCGGGCAGTATCTCGTAGCCGTTTATGTAGTGTACCTCGCCTCGGTCTCTGCGGTTGAAAAAACGGTTTATCAGTTTTTGTATTACCGCTTTCAGCTTTTTCATTTCTTGAGCCTCCCCTTTCCGCTCTGTCAAAGAAATTGTTTCCTATAAGTGCCGAATATTCGCCGCCGGACAGCGAGCCGTTGTATATCGCGGCATAAGTCTCGCTGCATACAAAAATACCCTTGGCGGTTTTTACTGTTGCTTTGTCAATTTTTATTGCCGGAAGAAGACCGCTCCCGCCAACCGATCTGAAGCTTATAAACCTGACACCGCGGCAGGCATATGCCTCGTCTTCTTTTATCTCCCTGCGCACGAGTTCTTTTCTTTCATCCGGCAGAACAGAAGCTATTGCGCCGTACTCAAACACTATCGCAGGATATGAAGAAAAAGGCTCTTTCAGCGAACTGCCAGTATCTATGAGAGCGGCGCATTCGGCTTCTTTTCCGCGATAATTTATTCTTACTGTTGCCGTGTGGCTGTCGGGCGCGTTTCGGCGCATAAAATAAGATATGAGCCGTATAACGGCATAGCAGGCGGCGGAGGTCAACAGGAGCGTAACAGCGCTGATATCAAAATACACCGCGCCGTTT
>JBNMIN010000047.1:0-15506 GCA_050873305.1 Oscillospiraceae bacterium | reverse complement strand
ATATGGATTAGACCGCGATCCCAGGAGAATGAATTTGTCATTGAGACCGTAACTGTCGATATTTTTTATAATATCATTATAATAGTCAGCGGCCTCTTCATCTTTCGGTCCGATGACATACCATCTGAAATTATCAACGCTCTGAGAGACTATCCTGCATGCCTCAAGTGCGAGCGCAATACCTTTTTCGGGGCTTATTCTTGCACAGGTGACGGAGTTGAACGTTTCCGGATCGAACAACCGCTCGCTGCACTTTGCCAGACTTCTTATATTTTTATAGTCAATTATATTTCCAACAACGCCGAGCTTTGGTTCAAGATACGGTCTGGCATTTGCGATTATATCTCTGCACTGCTCATTGACTGTAATTATTCTGTCACAGTAATCCGTATACTTTTTGTCAAGATAGTAGCCGTCCTGACTTATATGATACCACATAATTTTCTTTGACTTATCGTTCAAGCGGTTGAACAGACTCTTCATCGCCGCGTGATGATATCTGATAACAACATCGGCATGCTCTCTTTTTACACACATCAAAACCCTGATTCTGACAAGTATGTTGTAAATACGCTCGGCCTTTTCGGCACCAACAAACTTGTTTACAAGTTTTCTGACAGCACCCGGAAAACGGTCGCTTACTTTTAAAATCTTTACCTCGGAATCATCTCTGAGTTTGTCCAGGACATCATATTCTTTGCCCCACATTATAAGGACTGCTTCATAGCCGTGTTTTTCAAAATCCGCACTGTTGAGCAGATTAACAAGAGAGACTTCCACTCCGCCGAATTTCAGGTCCTCTATCAAAAAAACAATTTTTTTGTTTTTCATTTTAATACCACCAAAACATAAAAAATCTAACACTTTGTCAGTAAGCCAAGCTACAAATTTTAGTGTTTTATCTAAAATAAATCCTCAAAAGCTCAACATATTTTTCGGTCATAAACACCGAGCCACGTTTGAGCGCCGACGCGAGCAGTTTTGTGTGTGCGGGCAGCTTTCCGGCGTCTATATTTTTAGCGGCAGAGCGGATGTCCTCATCCGCGCAGATGTTTTCAATGACCTGTCTGCGCTCTTTTTTGGAATGAGTGTTCGCTTTCTTCGCCTCGTTGCGAAGCAGGAAATTGACCATATATAAAAGATAATAATCAAGCTGAGAGGATATATCAAAACCCGAATCCGCATTCTTCTCTTTGAGCCGCCTATACGGCAGAAGGATTATATCCTTGAGTTTTTCGTCATAGGCGTTTGACATCGACTGCTCGGTTATCCTGTAATGATAAGTCGGCGTTTTTATGCAGGCTACACTTTGCGAATCAAGCATGCAAGGATATATGAACGCCGCGTCCTCGCCCATTCTGATGCGCTCATCGACGGGAGAAAGATTTTTTTCAACAAGCTCTCTTCTGACAAGCTTGCTCCAGCAGTTCGGATTGACCCCGAAGCCATAGAAGCGTCCGTTGAAAAGCATTATCGGAAAAATCTCTTTTTCAAGACGGGCGCGGTCATAGAAGCCGTTTTCAAAGCACTGGTTACTCGGCTCGGCGCGGTCTCCGTAATCGCAGAGGAAATCGCTGAGCACCATATCGGGCGAATAATCGCAAACAGCTTTGTACAAATTCAGGAATGTATCCGGTTCAACCCAGTCGTCGCCGTCTACAAAGCCGATATAATCACCGCACGAGACCGCGAGACCAGCTTTTCTTGCGCTGAGCAGGCCGCCGTTTTCCTTATGCACGACCTTCATGCGGGCATCTTTCGCCGCATATTCGTCGCATATATCAGGGCACCCGTCCGGCGAACCGTCATCGACAATAATTATTTCCATATCCTCCAGCGTCTGCGCCGAAAGACTGTCAAGGCACTGGCGGAGATAATTTTCAACTTTGTATACCGGCACTATAACGCTTATCATAAAATTTTATCTCCTTAAAAGCGAGCCTAACACTTTTCTTATCACCACTGCGGCGGCACGTCCGATAAAATTGAGAATATTTTTGTTTTTCGCAAAAATATCCACAACCTCATATTCGTCGTTTGAGTTATATGTATGTATCCGCTCGGGAGCGTCAACATTAAGAATTGTCAGATCATAGACAGATATCTTTTTGACATTTGTCTCTTTATAGTACGTTCTGAAATCGGTATCAACCTCAAGAATATTGAGCTTATCGCCATAGCTATCCGCGCAATCCTGAGACGGTCTGTAAAGCTTGCCGTCAAGATTGAAAAACTTTCCGGCGGGTCTTGCGCATGAAACATCATCAACAACAGGGCTCATAGCAGATTCCTCAAGCTGCCCGTTATCCGAAAGCTCAAACATACGAAGTATCTCATCCGTCGGGTCTTCTGTGTTGCAGGCAAACGCATATACTTTGTCTGAATCCGAAACAAATGTAGTGTCCGTAAGACCTATTCCGGAAGCAAGGACATGCACCTTTTCCCACTTATCGGGAAAGCTTACGGCTTTATAAGCACAGAGCACCTTGCCGAACGACGACTCGGGAATCAGATAAACATCGCCGTTATATTCAATCGGCTGCGGATAGGACATATGGTACTTCTCTTTGAGCACTGCCTTCCATTTCGTCTGACTGCCGTCGGGCAGCAGCTCGCAGTATCCGATGCATCCCTTTCTGCGAAGATAATCATAGAGTTCGGCAAATATATAGGTTTTTCCCATACGGCTTATAACAAACGGATCCGCTACCCAATATCGCCATGAATTTTTCAGCGCGATAAACGGCGTCTGAGTGTCCTCGATAATTGAGCCTGTTTTTTTCTTTCTGTAAGCTATTTTGTAATAAGTCGTATTCATATTCTCACCATCTTTAGCTGAATTTTAACCAGATAAGGCTCGTTCCGTTGCATGCATACCACATATGCACAGCTGTATACGCCACCATGCAAAAGTTGACAATTATTTCGTTTGACGACAGCGTCATGCCGGATTTTATTATGCTTTTGCTCTTCTTTTCAGCAGCGAGTTGATCTTTTGAATCCGAGTTTGCCTGCATTCCAACCATAAACACAACCGAGGTAACGGCAGGCACGACCCAGCGGGCAAAACGGATAAATGTCAGTCCGTATGTTATCGATCCCAGCATAAACATCATGAGAAGCTGGACAAAGTTTTTATAATCCGAAAAGCTGTTATACTTTTCAAGCTTGTTCATAACATAAGCGCAGAAGAGGAAAAGCAAAAAGCTCACGACATAGACAGAGATATTGACGAGATACTGAGTGTTTGAATACGTTCCGGCTGTTGATGCGGCACGCTCAGCCTTTTGAGATATCAGCTGAAAATACTCAATTCCGGTAAGCTCGCCAAGATGCGGCATTATTGCACCGCCGGCTATCATTACAAAGAAAATAAGAATCGATGTAAATTTGCTTCCCTTTCTTCCGGAAACCAAAAGTGCGAGACGCACCATCATCATGAGTATTCCGCTCGAATGCAGCAGGCACATCGCCACATATCCGACCCAGCACGCCGGTTTCCATTTCTTTTCGACAAGCTCGACATAGGCAAAGAAGCAGAACAACGTGAACGTCAGACCATTTCTGATTCCGCTGCAGATATCATAAAACCAATATGTGGACAAAAGAAAGACTGACGCCAGAAACAGATACCACTTGTTTACCTCATATCTATTTGCGGACCGCCACAACACCCAGAACATGCTGCCGTAAGCCAAAAATATCGTAACTGCGGGAAGCATGCCATTGTCGGGAAAGCGGCTTATGAGATAGAAATAAAATCCGCAGACCGGCAATGAGTCCCAGTTCTCACTGCCGTCTTTTATCATTTGTCTGAGCAGACTGAAGCCGCCCTTTCGCAGACTTGAAACCTGAGAAAAATAGTTGTTCAGGTCATCTGTCTTTTCGGGAACCACAAAAAATGCCATCGCCGACAAAGCAACTACAAGAGCGAGGAAGAGCCATTTTATATGTTTTCGAGGAACGAACGGATAGATAACGCAAAACGCGGCAACTATCGCCAAATAAACCAACATTCACTATCCCTCCCCGTTTATGATTCATATAGTGCATTCAACTTGTGGGCAATACTTTGCGCCGAATAGCGCGCTTTAAGTTCGGTAAGATCACTTTTTGTTCTGTCAAAAGCGGAAAACTCCGCTATTTTTTCTATCCACTGCTCTGCCGGAGCGTCCAAAGAAAGGCGCGCAAAAGAATCCGTTGCTTTTATTTCCTCAGGTACGCCTGTCGAAACAATGCACGGCAACCCGGCAGCCTGGGCTTCGATAGGCGCTATAGGAAGTGCTTCGAACCTCGACGGAAACATAAAAATATCCATTGCGCAGAGCAAATCCGGGATATCATCCCTGCTGCCCATAAACATCACTTTATCCGCCACATTGAGCTTTTCCGCCAGGGCGCGCGTTTCACCCCCGTCAGTCTCCTCGCCGACGAGCATAAGACGGGCATCCGGGCGAGTATCAAGGAGCCGGGCAAGCAGAGAAACCAGAAATGTCTGATTTTTTATCCAATATATCGAGCCGGTATGGCCGACAAGCAGCTCATTTGTAATTCCGAGTTCTTTGCGTTTTTGAAGCCTACGTTCGGCATTGAAAGAATACTCATCGGTATTTACATAGTTCGGCAGGACTGTGCCGCGCTCACTAAAGAGCCGTTTGCCGCACATATACTCTCCTGCCTTTTCGCTGCACCCGACAATATCAGTCGCATATTTTTTGATAATGGCTCGCATTACGGCATGGTAAATATCGCTGACTGCTTTTTTAGCCTTTCCCATGACGCGGTTCTCTTCGGTCGCATGGCTGTGAGCTATGCGCTTTCCGACTCCCGCCTTATATGCTGCGCGCATTATTATACCGTTATAAAAAAGCTGATGCGCATGGACGATATCGTACTTTTCTTTCTTGAACAGTTTTTTGAAGAAAAGATAATCTTTGAGATATCCGCTGCATTCTTTCGGCTTTACGATTATATTCGCGCCGTTTTTCTCCAGTATCCTGACCATCGAGTCATCGTAATGCTGAAGATTCCTGAGCAAAAATGTTGTCTCATACTTCTCGCTGTCAAGCAGCTCGAAGAATCTGACGGCGGCTATTTCTATTCCTCCGCGGCGAAGGTTTTCGAGAATAATAACGACTTTCTTCCTGCCTGTTTTTTCACCCATTCGATTTTAATATCCTCTTCAGTTTTTTCATATTCTCGGTACCGATGATATTTCTCATCTGCCCGGTTACATATCGCTTCACCCTCCACGGGAACGGGCCGCCGAAATTGCAGTTATCGCCCCATGTGCCGGCGGAATGATGAATTGTATAGCTCTTCTTCGAGGGCTTATTGAATATGCGCCCGAATGTGTTGGGGCAGAAATACACGGCAGGATAGAGCGTAAAACCTTCTACGGTCTGTTTCTTTCCGTTCTGCTTGAGTCCGTGCTTCACACACGACTCGGTTATAACGACCGTGTTGGCGGTCATATCTATCGAGCCGTCTTCAAGAATAAGCTTTCTGTTGTCATAATCATGGAGCAGCTCGCCCATAAAGCGCTGACCCTTGACGGAAGCCATTATTGCGGTCGGGACAGTGTCTTTTGACTCGAAGCCCGAAAAAGCTTCATCATCAAGAAATTCATCTATAGGCTGAAGCACCTCAACATCGGAATCGAGATACACTCCGCCGTAGTTATAGAGTGCATAAAGGCGGACATAGTCGGTAATGAACGCCCACTTTTTGTTTTCATATGCCTCTTTGACATACTGATTGCAGTTGACATCGAAGTTTTCTTCGCTCCATTTGACTATCTCATACTCGGGAAGATATTTCTCCCACGATGCCATGCATTTTTTGATAAGTTCGGGATATTCGGCTCCTCCGAACCAGCAAAAATGTATCACCTTCGGTATTTTCGGCATTGTATTCTCACCTTTCGTAAAATTCAACAAGTGTCTTTGCGCATTTATTTATATCCCAGCCGCAATCTCTGACTTTTTCAAACGCGGCGGCGCGCCGATCGTCGGGCATTATCTCTATTTCTTTCGCCCAAATTTTCGGGTCAGCGTCGATCGACAGGCGCTTTATATGATCCGTTATGCAGACTTCGTCAGTAACGGTGTCGGACATAAGCACCGGGAGCCCTGCCGCCTGCGCCTCGACGACGGAGACGGGCAAGCCCTCTCTGAATGACGGGAATATAAAAACATCCATTGCGCTGAGCAAATCTGGAATGTCCGAGCGTCTGCCGAGGAAATGCGCGCTATCGGATATTCCGAGACTCTTTGCAAGCTCTTTGAGTTCATCTGTCTCTTCTGCGCCCGCCATAAGAAGCACTGCATCCGGGTGTTCTTTCTTTATCTCGGCAAACACGCGCATAAGATAGGGATGATTTTTGAGCGGAGGATTTGTCACGCCGACATGGCCGACAACGAGCGTATCTGAACCGATTCCGAATTCCGCGCGCGCCGCGCTGCGCTTTTCCGAAGAAAAGGCGTATGAAGCGCAGTCGATGGCATTCGGGAGGACGGTAAATCGACTGTCCTTGCCGTACCAGTAGCATCCCGCTTCGCGGCCGCAGGCGAAGAGCTTGTCCGCGAGAAAGCGCGTCGGGACATTGAGAAGCTGGTTTCTGCGCAGATTATCGGGATTCAGCGAAAACAGCGTTGAATGGCAATGCGCCGCCACTTTTTTTATCCCGTGCTTTTTCGCTTTCGGAGCGATGAGGCAGGTCATATACGGCGCATGGATATGTACCGCCGCATATTCGCCCTTGTGCTCTTCAAAAAAGCCGTCGAGCTCAGACGAAACGAAGCTCTTTATTCCGGGCGTATTCATTCTGAACACGCGCCCGCCGAGTGCCTCTATCTCGGTGCGTCTGTCGCGCTCGCACTCTTTAAAGTACATTATGTCAAATTTTATATCTTCCGGCATCGCGCGAAAATAGTTGAGCACAACGCTCATCACGCCGTTTGCGACGCCTATATCCGGCACAAAGTGCAGTATCCTCATATTGCCGCCCCTTATTCTCAGATGAGTCCGAGATTGCTGTAGATAGTCAGCATCTCGCGGTTGACATTATCGGTGGAAAAATCCTTGACCATATCAAGACCGTTTTCGCCGAAAGTGCGGAGCTTTTCGCGGTCATTCATAAGCTCGAGTATTTTTTCCGCCATCATCCCGCTGTCGCCGACGGGAACGAGATAGCCGTTGACTCCGTCCTCAACTGCGTCGTTGTTGCCGCGCACGTCGGTGGCGACTATCGGATTGCCCATAGCCATAGCCTCGATGAGATTTATCGGCAGTCCCTCCTGGAAGCTCGACGCAACGGACAGATCGCTCAGACCCACAAGTTTGTTTATATCGCGACGATAGCCGAGGAAATCGACATTTTCGGCAATACCGCGCTCGGCGACCATCTGCTTGTACTCCTCAAGCCTTATCGGCTGACCCGGCAGGAGAAGCTTCACATTTTTGTTCTTCTTCACTATCTTCTCAAGTGCATCGAAGAGCATCGGCTGATTTTTTCTGACCGAAAGATCGGCGGGGTAGATCATAATAAAAGTGTCGTTGTCGTAGCCGTACTCGGCTCTGAGCCTTGCCTTTTCTTCATCATCCACCGCCTTGAAGCGGTCAAGCTCAACACCGACACCGTGAACCTGATATATCTTGCCGGCTTTGAAATTCTTCTCGTGTGCAAGTGCGTAGTCCTCGCTGTTTATGGTTATAAGACAGTCGGTATATTTTGAAAGATACTTTTCGACAGGATAGAAGAACAGCCAGTTTTTGAGCGGAGCACCTTTGAAGAAATGGAACCCGTGAGCCGTGTATATAACTTTTGTGCCTTTCTTTCTGGCCTTCTTTGCCGCGAGGCGTGTAATCACCGCGCCCATGGGCGTGTGACAATGTATAGCGTCATAATTGTTGCTGTCGATTACATTCTTGAGAACTTTATATGCTTTCAGATTATCGGGACGCAGGGGCTGGCGCTCAAAAGGAACTTCAAATGTCTTGTCGATTGCCGACAAATCAAGTCCGGGCTTGTCTGCGGAATTATCCTTGAATGCGGCATCGACTTCGACCCCGCGCGCTTTCAGTTCACGGATGAACGGCATATGAAACTGCCCGACATGGCTGCGCACCGTGGCAACAAATAAAACTTTCATAGGTTATTCTCCATTCATTTTAGTGCTGCATATTGCTGACTATTTCTTCAACGCGCTGTTTGAGAGCCGCAGAATTTTCCGAAAGCTCCTGCTCGCTCATGGCGGCGCACTTCTTTTCGTAAGCGCGTATTGCATCGACACCCTCGTCGAAGATGCGGCGTATCTCAGCGATATCGCCGACCTTTGAAACATCGCAGAATGCGCGGGAAAGTATCGCGCAGTCCGAGCCGAGTCTGTAATGCTCGGGGATTATCATCTCGGCGGGCAGAAGTCCGCTGCCGAGCGAAGCTATTCCGCCGAAGCCGTAGCTGCTTATTTTATGCGCCTTAAAGCGTTCGACGAGCCTGTCCACAGTGCCGTCCGCCAGCTCTTCAAAAAGGAACTTCTTGCCGTAGGAATGCGAAAGGTCATTGAGACCGATATGTATTTCATCGATACCGCCGACGGAGAGTATATCGTCTATCTGCTCCGCGGCCTCTTTGGTTTCAAGCAAAAGCGAAGTTGTCGCTCTGCCGTCGACCGCCTTTACAAAAATCTCGACCTCGCGGACGGTTTTGAAATAAGGCAGCATAACAACATCGGGCTTGCAGGCGAGAACGCCCTCGAGCTCGTCCAAGAAGCCGTCAAAAATCGGGTCGGTGCGCACGAATATCTGCGCATCTTTGACCGCCGCTTTCACTTTCGGGATATCCGAAATGCTGTGCTTCGACTTCACGGAGTCCCAATTCTTCTGACGCTTCTCTTTGCCATACTGTTCAAGGTCGATAAACACTCTGTCGACCCCGGCTCTGTCGGCTATCGAAGCGACCTCGGGATTATTGGTTATGTACATCAGTTTGAGCATTTTCATCCTCCTGCTTTCCCGAAGTTTTGCCGATATTGTTGTTGTCTTTCATTGTCAGCACGTTCCAGACGGTCTGAAACAGTATTTTGCAGTCAAGTCCGAGCGAGAGATTATCAACATACTCGACATCGTACTTTATTCTTTCGTTCCAGTCGATGGTTTTTCTGCCGTGAACCTGTGCAAGTCCGGTTATTCCCGGGCGCACCTCAAAACGTCTGCGCTGGAAGTCGGTATATTCTTCAAGCTTCCACGGATGATATGTAAGCGTCGGGCGCGGACCAATAAAGCTCATATCGCCCTTGATAATATTTATGAACTGCGGCAGCTCGTCAAGACTCGTCGCCCTTATCACCTTTCCGACGCGGGTTATGCGGCTGTCGCCTTTGAATGAATATTGACCGGTTCCCATTTGCTCGGCGCCGACGCACATCGAACGGAATTTGTAGATTTCAAACACCTTTCCGTCTTTTCCAAGGCGCTCCTGCTTGAAAATCACGGGACCTTTTGAATCAATTTTGATTGCCGCGGCAACGGCAAGAAGTATCGGCGACGAGACCGCCGTACCCAAAAGAGAAAATGTTACATCAAGAGCTCTTTTTACACCTTTATACAAAAACTATCCCTCCAAAAAGTTATGCGGCCTGTGGGCGCATTTACCTAACTTTAATTATACCAATATATACGGGAATTTTCAACAGTCTTTTGTGTTAAAAACACATTTGTATAAATCACATAAAATTTTGCAAAAAGCAAGCATCATTTCTTAAATTCATGCAGTTTCATACACAGTTCAGATTGCCTTAAGCGCAAAAAGCAGCAGTGCGGCAAAAACACCGTACTGCTGCTTTGATTCATTCCGCAGGCACCGCAACGCGCTCGCTCTCGAGCACCATCTCCTCCTCTTTTTTGAGGAAAGTGACGGCAGGAGCGTCCTTGCCGGGCTCTTTGTATGTCTTGACTATCTTCTTGACGACCCTGCGCACATCGGCATTGTCGTCATACATTATCCCGCTGAGCTCTTCGAGACCGGCGAAGAAATCATCCTCGTTGATATCAATGGGCTTGCCGATATGTATGAGATTATTCGCGGTCGCCTCGAGTCCCTCTTCGTCCATGAGCAGCTCCTCATAGAGCTTTTCGCCGGGACGAAGACCGGTGAATTTTATATCAATATCCTTATAGGGCGTATAGCCCGAAAGTCTGATAATATTCTCCGCGAGATCGACTATCTTCACGGGCTCGCCCATATCGAGGACGAATATCTCGCCGCCCCTTGCAGAGGCGCCCGCCTGAAGCACAAGCGACACCGCCTCGGGGATGGTCATAAAATAACGGATAATATCCTTGTGAGTGACCGTTACGGGGCCGCCGTTTGCTATCTGATCCTTGAAAAGCGGAATAACGGAGCCGTTCGAGCCGAGGACATTGCCGAATCTGACGGCGACGAACTCGGTATCAGAATGCTTGTTGTAGGTCTGGACTATCATCTCGCAGATACGCTTTGTCGCACCCATGATGTTCGTGGGATTGACAGCCTTATCCGTCGAGATAAGCACAAAACGTTCCGTGCCGAACTTGTCCGCCGCGCGAACCGTTTTGAGAGTGCCGAAAACATTGTTCTTGACAGCCTCGTTGGGGTTGTCCTCCATAAGGGGCACATGCTTATGCGCCGCGGCATGGTAGACGATATTCGGATGATATCTTGCGAACACGGATTCAAGGCGCTTGCTGTCTCTGACGGAGCCTATGAGCACCTTGACGTCAACCTCGGGATGAGTGCGCAGAAGCTCATTCTGGATATTATAAGCGTTGTTCTCATAGATATCGAAAATTATAAGCTTGTGCGGCGAATGCTCCGCTATCTGGCGGCAAAGCTCGCTGCCTATCGATCCGCCGCCGCCCGTGACGAGAACCGTCTTTCCGCTGACATAGTCCATGACGGAATCGAGCTTTATTTTTATCGGCGGACGGCCGAGAAGGTCTTCGATATTAATTGAACGGACATTGGAAAGTCCGAACTTTTTGTCTATCATCTGTCCGATGCTCGGAAGTGTCTTAACAACGCAGCCTGTCTTTGAGCAGCGGCGAAGAATTTCACCCTTGCGCTCCGGTGCTGCGGACGGAATGGCAAAGATTATAGTTTTGATATTATATTTCTCGGCAATCTCCTCTATCCTGTCGCAGTTGCCGATGACCTTGACGCCATATACAGTGCTGCGCTTTTTATCCGGAGAATCGTCGAGAATGCAGACCGGATAATATTCAAGATCTGGGCTTGTCTTCATCTCGTGAATAAGTATATTTGCCGCATCGCCCGCGCCGATTATCATGGTGTTGTTGCGGTTGGATTTTGGCGTAACGCCCTTCCACGGCTTGCGTCTGAGCGTTCTGAGCAGCATTCTGACAGCCACCACGCCCGCACCGGAGAGCAGTACCGCCATAATATATATGCTCGGCGCAAAATAAGGGAATTTCAGCGCTGTGCGGATAAGCGCGAAGGCTATCGACGAACCCATGGCGCACACCGCAACTATGCACGCGTCGCGCATGGAGGCATACTCCCAGAGAACCTGATATGTCCTCGACAGAGTGAACGCGCAGGCATAGACAACGGCGAGCACAATCATACTCAGCCAAAAGCTGCCGCGGGTAAGCTCTTTTGCAAGTGCCTCAACCCGAAATTCGTTTCGCATCCATATGGAAAACATAACCGAAAGAACCAGCACGGCCGTATCAAGAAAATACAAAAGCGTCACTATCAAATCGCGCTTTTTCAAAGTTGCCCCTCCGTTTCCCATCTTCTTATTATTGGCTTAATTATATATTGATATATTCGAGCTGTCAATACAGAATTTGAAAGATAATCCGTGCATAAATTTGGTATTTTTTATACTTAATCCAAGCCGCAATGCAAGAATCAAGTTATTATATTAGAATTAATCAGCAACAAAAATGCGGTTCGGTTCAATATAGACTGACGCGATTCATTTTTTTAAAGCAAATTTCAACTTGCGCTTTATTCTGCTTGTTATCAGAACATCCAACCTGTAAAACAATGATATCAGCCTGCACAGCACCTTGTTCCTTTTCAAAACTGTTTTTCCCTGAACAAACGGAATATAATCCCATGGAGCCGTCTCTTCTTCATAAACCTCCAGTTCCGTGACCGCAATATCACAATTCTCAAAAGATAGGTGCAGACTGCTCATCTCAGTTCCTGAAGGCAAGTCGATTTTAATCATATTTTCGTTTCCTGCAACGTAAACATTCATCAGTTCAATTCCGTCACCAAAAATATGAATAGTTTGCCCTGCGCAATCCTTCGGCCTAAGATACATATATATTTTTTTTGCAGATACAATTTCCTCCCAATTATACTGTATCCAAGGTTTATCGTCTGAAGGCTTCCATGATTTTTGTGAAGATTTGCCGCATATATTTACATCCGCGATGCAAAAGTCATTAAGCGCACTGACCTCTCCGGACGATGCACTCACCTTCGCTTTGTATGACAGCGAGTTAACGCTTCTGTACCAGTATGTAGCGTCGGAATTGACTATCTTTTGAAAAAATATTTTTCCATACTGGGTCTTATATGAATTCAAAGCTTTGTACACCGGATTATTCCAATAATCCAATCTCAACAGATTTTCAGAAACTTTCACGCACATGCGGTCATCCCACAGATATGGATAGCAGGCCGAGTCATTCTGCGTATTTTCCGGTCCCAGCGACTCAACGGGGATTGCGGAAAAGTAATCATTTTTGCCGTTCCACACGGACATATACGCAAATTTTTTAAGCACCAACGGTCTGTATTCCGGATCGCATTTAATAATCTCGCCTATTGCTTCATCAAGCATCAGAGAACAGATTTTATGATCATCATGGTCATCGACATCAACGCCGATTATCAAATCCGGTTTTATATCCATTATAACCGACATAACACTTTTTTTATACGAATCCCTGTTATACGGCACGTGACAACCGTTTTTTGCATATGAAAAATCAACCGCCTCTTCATTAAGCGAATATGTCTCCGTTTTTCCGGCATGTGAACAAGCTCTGTCGGCAGCAAAATACAAACACTCGCCCTTCCATCCGTCACCGAACCCGAGAAAAATATAATTTTTGAAAGGTATGCCCAGCAAAACGGCTGCTCTCTTCATTTCTGCAAACCTCTTCTGGGCCGCTTTCGGATAATAATCCCCGTATGTACACATGAGCACATATATTTCCACATTGCTCTTTTTCAACTGATCTATTACTGTTCCTGCGACATTTATTTCGTCGTCAGGATGCGGCACAACTATCAGTACACGTTTTATCATCTTAGATCGTTCGCCCAGAAGACCTTAATTTACATTGCAATATAACATCAGAAGTTCGAGCCGTTCCAGCCCCAGTGCTCCGCCTCTTCGTATTTGACATAGATATTGGCGGGAGCTATTCCCGTCTCTGCGGAGACTGCGTCGCATATCGCTGCGGTCAGCTTATCATAGACCGCATCCGACGCGCCGCCGAAAAGGCTCAGCTCGATATAAGCCATGGGCTCATCGCCCTTGCCGCCGAAATACATCGGGGTTTTATCGTCAAACGAGAGCATGAGCCAGCGCTCGGTCTTTCCGGGGACGAGAGAGATTATCCTGCCGTATTCTGCGGCGAGTGCATCCTGCTTTTCTTTTGCAAGCTCGATATTTGTTTTGGTGCTGATATAGGGCATAGTTACACTCCTTTTCTGTTATCAGTTGATTCTGATGAAGTCCCCTGCCGGGACGGTTATACCGCTGACGGTCACATCGGATTCGGTATAGTTGACATAAATTTTTGCGCCTGTGTCATATTCCGTGCAGAACACGCCGCTCATTATCTCGCTGTGAGAGGTCATGCGCGAAGCCTGAAGATCCTTGAGAGCCGCATCGGCGCGCTCATAGAGCTCGGAGGCTGAGGCTATCCAGTTTTCGTAATAGACGCCGACCGTCTCGGTGCTGTCCTCATCGGATTTGTTCTTTTTGTCCGCATATGTGCCAGAATACGTCCACTCATAAGCGGGGCTCGCGCCGTATTCAACGCAGCGCAGGAACGAGGTTTTGGCGTTTTCGCTGAAGTTGAGCGGCTCGCCGGAATAGCCGACTATTCCGTGGAGAACGAGCTGCAAAAACGGTACGCTGACATATGCCGAGCGGCTCTGCGACGCGGAGGTCGGCAGATGCGAAATAAAGCTGACATTCTTTATGACGCGGAAGTTGCCGGTGTCGGTCATGAGCTTCATATTGGCGGTCAGCGACGGGAGCTGTTCGGATATCATTTCCGCGCTCTCCTGGCGGTTGAAGCCGTTTTTGTAATCGGAATAGAGCAGGCTGCCGACATCGTTGAGGCAGAAGCCGGTAAACTGCGAAAGTCTCGTGTCTCTGAGTATCTCGATTATCGATCTTTCAACATATTTCATGCCGAGCAGGCGTTTTGCGTATCTATCTTTTCCGAGCGGACTGTTGTTTATTGCATTGTATTCCGCCTTTTTGCCGAAGATGCTGCCCGCAGTCCTGCCGGAAGAGAACGAGTCTCCCTTTGCCGCGGAGAGCAGATTGACATCGAGATACATCTCCATGTTCTGCGCGTTGACATATTCGACAAGATCTTTGAGGTCGGAGCGAGTGCCGAGGCGGGCGAGCAGAGACGCAGTCATTATGCTCGACTGATCCGTTCCGCCGCTCAGCGCGCCTTTGTAGCGCAGTTTTATTGAGTTTATGCCCTTCGACTTCATTCGCGTGAGCATATCGAGAGCCTGCTCGAAATCGGTGAAGGTCTTTTCTTTTCTGAGATTCAAACGCCTGAACGAGAACAGAGTATCGTCCGAGACGCCGATAACAGTCAGATCAAGAGGCAGATACTCCTGCTCCTCGGCCGTTCTTGTCGAGAGTATTCTCTCCCTTATCAGCTGTTCGCGAGCCGCAGCCGCCATGCCGGTATAATTGGCGTTCGAGCCGCCGAGGAAGCGTATGCAAAGTCCGATATCGCCGTCATACGACTCGGAGCTCATATAAAACTTTCCCTTTGATTCAGTGCAGGGTGTGATATCAAACGACACTCCCGCTTCATAAAAATCATTGCCGCCTCTGACTCTGTCCGCGCTGACGGTGGCTATCGCATCGCCGCTGTTTATAATTGTAACAAAGGCGTTGTTCCCCTGCTTCATACCATATGCGGGAATAAGAGCATTTGCGGTGCCGCTGTTTGCGTGGCCGGATGCCGCATCGCCGCCGTATACGGGGAAGCTCAGTTCGCTGTCGAACGAATCGTCTCTCGTATCGGTCTTTATGAGCGCGCCGCTGCCGTCGGGGACGAAGATATAGTCTCCCTGCTGAGGCTCGGAATAAGCGCCGAAGAAGTTGAGAAGGCTGAGCTTCGTGAGCTTTGCGTCAGAATCCGCAACGAGATTTTCATACTTCGCGCTGACATAGACGCTGCCGTCTTTTATCTGATAATTGACAACAAGCTTGAAGGCT
>JBNMIN010000046.1:0-16257 GCA_050873305.1 Oscillospiraceae bacterium | reverse complement strand
GCAGTAAGATGTAAATTTTGCAGTTTTTTATTTTAACTATTGGCTCAATCAACGACTCTGCTACATACAGATGTACCAATTATTATTTTTGTTTGTTATAGTCCAAATCGGCATAGCATAAATCAAATCCCCTGAAGATCGAAGATTTCGATTTTCAGGGGATTTTTGTATGATTTTAAAGTTACTGTACGATAAATGATATTGCTTTCTGCAAATAAGTGCGTATAATGTCGTAGAGTTATCTCATCAATGAAATAACCATATTTCTATTTTTCGCCTAATTATAGCACAATAATCCTAAATTCGCAATGACTATTTAGCAAATAAACTCATTTTTATTATAAAAATTTTTCATCTTAAAAAGTGATGAGGAAAATAGCGTAATATCAACGTTTTTTGATGCTTGTCACGAATATACACAACATTTATTTTTGCAAATAGTCAAAACAAATGACATTGGAGGTAATTTTATGTCATCAAAGAAAGAAAAGACCGTAATTACTGCAAGACAAATAAAAAGGTGTTTGCCCCCGGCTAACCTAAATCCTGCCAGGCACAAAGACAGCAAAAATCTACGGGTAAAAGTAACTGTCGCAAACGCTCAATCACATGAAAAAACGCTTGAATATTACTGCGAAGACTGGCTTTCGGTAATAAAAACAAGGATAAAAGACTCGACATACATTAAATATTTCAATATTGTCAATAATTATATCTTACCTTTTTTGGGTGAGATGCATCCGAAAGAAATAAATGACCTTGTTATTATGAAATTCGGAAACACTCTTTTGGAATCGGGATCAAAGGACAATAACCCGCTTTCTCCTAAGACTGTAAAAGATATATTGCTTGTTTTAAATTCTGTGATGAAACACATCAGACTTTTTTATAAGCGTGACCTCCCGCCGGTAAACATAACATACCCGAAGCGTCCCAAAAAAGACATAAGAGTTCTCACCGCCGAGGAGCAGAAAAAGCTGGTTGAATATCTGACAATTGATATCGACAACTGCAAATTCGGTGTCATACTCGCTATGTATACCGGACTTAGAATCGGCGAAATATGTGCGCTGAAATGGGGTGAAATATCAATAGAAAACGGTGTGAGACATATATGTCATACCATGCAGCGACTTCAAAAAGCCGATTCAGACATCGGAAATAAAACAGAGGTTCTGATAAGTTCTCCGAAAAGCGACTCTTCCGACAGATGGATACCAATGACTGATAATGTGCGTGAATTGTGCACAGCAATGAGAATAGGATCGCCGGAGGCGTATGTCTTGACCGGGAGCAGCATGCATTTTATGGAACCCAGAAATTTGCAGTATCGGTTCTCAAAGTACACAAGGGATTGCGGAATAAGCGGAGTCACATTTCACACATTGCGTCACACTTTTGCAACACGGTGCGTTGAAGTTGGCTTTGAAATAAAGTCATTGAGTGAAATTCTCGGCCACTCAGATGTTAAAATAACGCTCAACAGGTATGTTCACTCCTCATCAAAGATGAAAAAAGAGAATATGGACAAACTTTCAACAATCGGCTTCTAAAATCGAATCAAAGCTTTATTTGATGAGATAACTCTACGAAAACTGACAAGTATTGTGTATAAAACGGGTGTTCCCATTCGTTTTTTTTATATTTTTTATGAGCTGTTTGACAGCTATGATGCCACTCGGGTGTCATATAGGAGATTTGTGGGGAAAACAGGAAGAGAGGAGACCGGGAATACTGAAAAGCAGGGGGCTTTTCGGTATGTGGTTGCTATGGAAACGGGAAACGCACAGTATTTATCAAATGGGGCAGAGGTCTATGTATCTGAAATTTCGAAAAGAATTTGTCCTGAGCTCATAAGAGCTTCGGGAGAAAAGACATACCGGTTTTTCAAACGAGCCTTCGATTTATCGGAAGATAATATCGTGGGTCTCGTTTTGTTTTTATCGGAGATTGCATTTAAGATGAAATCGGCGCGTTGCCGGAATAAATCGCACACCCTCGCCTGTATGTGTAGTCTGATTGACTCAGAATCGCGATGCATGCCTCAAGTATGCAGTCTTTCTTTTGCAAAGGCAGGTGCGGAATGATGGAATATTCTGTTTTGATGTCGGTATATGCAAAAGAAAAACCGGAGTATTTTGATGAGGCGATTCAAAGTATTTTGGATCAGACCGTCATGACAAATGATTTTGTGATAGTTTGCGACGGTCCGCTGACAGAAGAACTGAATGCCGTGCTTTGCAAACATCTGTCGAAGTATCCCGAAATAATAAAGCCTGTTCGCCTGTCCGAAAACATAGGAACCGGGGCGGCACTGAATGTCGGAGTCGCGCATTGCCGCAACGAGTTGATAGCCAAGATGGATTCCGATGACATATCCGTGCCTACAAGATGCGAACTGCAGCTCAAGGAATTTGCAGAAGATAAAAAGCTAACGGTGCTCGGCGGAAATATTATTGAGTTCACGCATAATATAAATAACCCGATAAGCAGACGGCTGGTTCCGTGTGATAACAATGGAATAAGAAGATATGCCAGACGCAGGCAGCCGTTCAACAATATGACGGTTATGTATAAAAAAAGTGCGGTTCAAAAGGTCGGCGGATATAAAGCAATGACGCGCGGGGAGGATTATGATCTGTATATAAGACTCCTACTGAGTGATTTCTATTGCCGAAACATTGATGAAAGCCTGGTATATGCACGGATAAAGGACAAGGGGTCGGACAGAAGAACCTCATTTGCTACTTATCGCGGATTTATAAAAACCAGGTGGTATGCTTTGAAAATCGGGTATTCAAGCATATGGGATTTTGCAGTTGCCTGCGGCGCACAGACTGCAGTGTTTTTGGCGCCGAATTTTTTACAGGAGTATATCTATCAAAGAATACTTCACAAGCCGATGGAATCCGATCAAAGAACAACCGGCACCAATGGAAAAAGATTTATCGGTGAAATCGATACAAATTTTTGATACAGATAAAATGGAGGATAGATCGCAGGTATGGGAAAAGGAAAAAGTCCGTTTAACACATTAGATAACGGCGAGATAACATTGTGGAGTGCGCTGCGGCTGCTATTGGGTAAGTTCTATTGGCTGCTGCTCTCAGGTGTGCTTTGTGCGTTGACGGTTTGGCTCATTACAACATTTCTTATTGCTCCGACATATGAGTCGAGAGTGAGCTTCTATGTCTATAACAATGCAGATAAAGCTGCTCACGCGAGCACAGTAAACAACAGTGATCTTCAGGCCGCAGAGAGTCTTGCAACGACATATTCCAAGATACTTGAAAGCAACTCGGTGCTCGACGCGGTGCTAAAGGATCTCGGAGACAAATCGGACTTGAGCAGAAAAGATCTCAGTGAGATGATTGATGTTTCAGTCGTTTCCGATACGCAGCTGCTCGAGGTTGTTATCAAATCCAACAGCGCGGAATTTGCCTGCGATGTAGGCAAATCATTTGCAAATGTTGCGCCGACCGAAATAGTCAGAATAACCAAGGCGGGCGGAGTGGAAGTTGTTGACCGCCCCGAGGTCGCTTCGGAAAAATCCTCGCCGAGAACCGTCTTTGATACCGCAATAGGTTTTTTCATCGGCGTCGTCGGAATGGCGGTCGCGCTTATACTTAAGATGCTTTCGGATACAACGATATATCTGCCGGAGGATATAGAAAATATATCCGGCGTAACTGTTTTGGGTCAGATACCCGAGATAGATGTGTCCGGGGATAAATATGATTATTGGAAACTTGCGAAAGGAGGGGTGATACGCTGTGAGAATAAGAAAGACAAAGATAATAAATCGGAAAAAAATAGCGACTGATACTGTTTCGGTCAACAGAAAAAGACTTATAAACAACGATAGTCCCTTTGCAATAAAAGAGGCGTATGTAAAGCTTCGAACCAGCCTGATGTTCTGCATGAAGGCGAACAAAGAAGGACCGTGCAAGGTCTTTGCAATAACGAGCGCAAATCCCTCGGAGGGAAAAAGCCTTACGGCTGCCAATATTGCGATAAGCTATGCGATGCTTGGCAAAAAGACGCTTCTTATTGATGCGGATATGCGCAAGCCAACTCAGCGCAGGCTTTGGAGGGTGGATATATCGACCGGCCTCTGCGATTTTCTTGCGGGAATGGGCCCGCTGGAGCTTGTGAGGGTAGAGAACCTGCCTTTGTCGATAGTGTGTACCGGCACAATACCCCCAAATCCATCCGAGCTTCTGGCATCGGATATAATGAAGCAATTTATCAAACAGTGCGTAAAAAACTATGATTATGTGATTATCGATACCCCGCCGATAAATACGGTTGCGGATGCACAAATAATTTCAACATTTGTTGACGGAGTGGTAGTTGTTGCAAAGTCAGGTTCGACAACTTCGGACGAGCTGAGTATGGCTCTTGAAGCGGTTGATCGCGCAGGCGGAAATCTGTGCGGCGTGGTTGTCAATGATATGAATATGAAATCGCTTAAATATTCATATAAATATCGATACAGCAATAAATACGGCTACAAATATGGCTATAAGTACGGATATAAATACGGTCATAAGTACGGATATAAATATTCGTATGAGGACAAATCTAATGATGCCAAGTGAGTGATACTGCAATGGATATTACTTTTGATTATCATTCTCATATACTTCCCGGATGCGACCACGGAAGCGACGGGATAAAAACATCGCTCGGACAGATAGAGATGGCAAAAAGCGTGGGGATAAAAACCATATGCGCAACTCCGCATTTTTATCCCCATAAGGAGAGCGTCGAATCGTTTCTTTCAAGGCGGCAAAGAACATATGAGGCTCTGAAAGAAAATCTGCCGAATGGCGCCCCGAAGATAATTCTCGGCGCAGAGGTACTGATCTGTGACGGAATGGATCAGCTCGGCGGACTTGACCGCTTGTGTCGGCAGGGGACAAATGAACTGCTGCTCGAGCTGCCGTTCTACAAATGGCCCGATTTGGTATGGGAGACGGTCGAACGCCTCAACGATCGGGATGATATACGGATAGTTATCGCTCATGCCGACAGATACCCGCCGGAAGATATAGAAAGGCTGACAGACGAGGGTATTCCGCTGCAGCTGAATGTTGAATGCTTCAAAAATCCTCTGCGGCGAAAGCGGTATATATCCTGGGTCAAAAACGGATATGCGAAGTACCTCGGCAGCGATATTCATATGCTCGGCAGTGGATACAGAGATTGGGAGAAGTGCAAAAAGCAGCTTAAAAAACATATATAAGAGGAGCAAAATGGAGAATCTTACGCAGTCCGCAGATACGCTCAGTGAGCATCAGAAGCTGCTTCTTTCCATGCTGAAAGACTTTGATGCCGTGTGCAGAAAACATAATATTCAGTACATGCTTTTTGCGGGTACTGCATTGGGGGCAGTCAGGCATCGCGGCTTTATTCCGTGGGATGACGATGCGGATGTTATTATGCTGCGCTCGGAGTACGAGAGGTTTTTTGAATGTGCCGCGAAAGATTTTGATGCCGAGAAGTACTTTGTTCAGCGGGAGTTCAGTCCACATTGGCCGATGCAGTTTTCAAAGCTGCGGCTCAATAATACGGCGTGCATAGAGAAATATCATCCGAAAGACCCCGAAATTCATCAGGGGATATATATAGACATTTTTCCGTGTGACAACCTGGCGGATAAAAAAGCAGTCAGAAAGCTCCAGTTTTCGGCTTCAAAAATAGTAATTGCAAAGGCGCTTTATGCCCGCGGATATGAGACTGACAGCATTGCAAAAAAATGTTTTATGCAATTTTGCCGCCTGCTTCCGCTTGAGCCGTTCAGGCGGTTCTGTGTGCGAAGTAAAGACAGCGATTCGGATATGGTGCATTCGTTTTTTGCGGCAAGTAAAAAATATGAAAAAAGCGTTTTCCCGCGCGGATGGTTTGAAAAAACAGTGCGGGTGCCGTTTGAGGATACCCAATTTCCCGTGTCGAGTCACTGCGAAGAACTGCTGACCGAGCTTTACGGCGATTATCTGAGAATACCGCCGCCCGAGGAAAGAAAGTGCAAGGAGCACGCCGCAATCATAGACACCAAACGCTCTTACAAGGAGTATCTCGACGAACAGCAAAAAATGAAAATAGATGTATACACAAGAAGCATCAGATAGCAAATGAATTGAGGAAAAATATGGAACAGAAAACAAAATCGGTCAATAAAAAGAAGCTGATAGCGGTTCTGGCAGTGTCTCTTGCCGCTGTTGTTGCCATTGCTGTTGTTGCGGTGGTTATGATCAAAAACAGAGAAGCTCCGGATGACGCTTCCGCGGCTGCAATATCAACGCCGGTTGGCAACTTCACTCTTCCGTCGGAGGTTGTGCAGAAGATAGATATTGAGGAAACCACCGACAATGATGTCTACCGTGCGGGGTTCTACGGAACCGTCGGGAACAGCCGTGTTCTCCTGTTCGAGCTTGCAGTCGGCGGGAGCGAAGGGGATTATCTCCTGGGCAGTGCACCGGACAAGCATGGAAAAATGCTCGATGTGCGGCTGAATATCAGTGAGATAAAGGCCGATCCGTCTTGGTCCGATAAGGATGTCGAACAGCTCAATCTCATGCAGTCGTGTGTGAACGATATAATCGACCAGCTCAATAACATGAAAGGCTTTGAGAGAACGCAATGAAAAGCAGCATGAGCAAAATATGAACTGAAAAACGGAAGCTGCATATGCCGTTAATTTTATCCCTGATAGTCGACATAAGCATTTATGCCGAATTAAATATAAAAAAGGGCAAGAAGTATAAATAAGAAAGGAAGAAGATGAAGAAATGAAAGGAAGAATTTCCAAAAGAATTGTGTCACTGTTTCTTGCGGTGCTCACAATAATGGCTTTTCTGCCGACCGTTACTTTGCCGTCTCTTGCGGTAAAATCCGATACATTAACCGGACTCAGTGACGAAAATATCGAACTGAGCTTCAACGGCACGGCAGGTGATACTGGTGATCCGTGGTCTGCCGCAGGTACGGCTGTTAATGGTGCTGTTCAATCGACTAAATTTTTGTGGAGTACAACACACTTTAATTCTACATTAAAGATTAAAAATAAAATGTCGGTGACAGCAACTTTGTTGTTTGACTATGAAATTGTTCAGAGCAGCGGAACAATCAAGTTTGATGGAAAACCGGTTACAGAAACAAACGGAAGCTTCAGCAAAGAGCTTGCTGGCGGAGCATCAATTGATGTATATATAGAATCCGGAAGTACAACTGCTACAACAATCAACCTTAAAAATATCAAGCTGCTTCAGAATGTGACCTCCACTGCAACATTCCTGCCTGCCGAAAACGGCGGCTCATACAGTGTTGACGGCAAAACCGTCACGGGAAAGTATTCCAACACGCAGGGCTCTTTGAACGCATACAAGCTTGCGGCTGCCCCTGCGGACGGCTACAAATTTGACGGTTGGTACAATGTAACAACCGGAAACTATATTTCTGCGGACGCGTCAGCTTCTTTGAATATAGACAGCGACTGCACGATAACCGCAAAGTTCGTGCGCGATGATGAGTCGATTTTTGAGGTGAACGGACGCACCTTCGGTGACCTCAATGCAGCAGTTCTCTATGCGCAGAATACGGCACAGTCTCTGATTACGCTCATAAAAGACGGTACAGTCAGCGGAAATTATACTATCCCTGCGGGAATAACCCTGCTTATTCCGTTTGACGACGCAAAGACACTTTATAAAGAAACACCGGCATATACTACGACTGCAGAAACGCCGAAAGTATACAGAACTCTCACCATGGCGTCCGGTTCATCTATTGTGGTCAACGGCTCGATTAGTGTCGGCGGAAAGCATTACACAACCTCGAGCGGAGCATGCTGCAAGCCGACCGGCGCATACGGTCTGATAAAAATGCAGGCAGGCAGTAATATTACTCTGAATAGCGGCGCGGCGCTCTTTGCATGGGGATATATTGTCGGCGACGGTAATATAACCGCGAACTCGGGCTCAAAAGTTTATGAATATTTCCAGATAACGGATTGGCGCGGCGGCAACGCGACATCGGGAATGAATAAGAACAAACAAAAGGTCTTTCCGGTTTCGCAGTACTATGTTCAGAATATAGAAGCGGCATTGACTCTTAAATCCGGCGCAAAAGAACACGCGTATATTACTGTTGCAAGCGGTAAGCTTAATACACAACACTCTACTATAGTTCAGTTTATAGGTACTGATGATGCGCTGTTTAGCATTGAAGAAGATGGACAAATTACCAAAAAATATGATCCGAAAACCGACAGGATGACATATACGATATCCGGTAACGCATCACTCAACAGTATTGAAATAACTGTCAAAATGGGTTTTTCAGTTACTGTTAATTCGGCAGATTATAATCTTCCGATAAACAGCAATATGGATATTGTTGTTGCTTCCGGAACGACAACTTTGAAAAAAGATACGGCTGTTCTGCCCGGTGTAAAGATCGCAATAGCAAAAGACGCAGAACTTAAGATTGCTAATGGGGCATCCATGTATATATATGACGATGCCGAATGGGACAAGACGTATGTGTATGGAAACAAAGGATTAACACAAGTACCTTATTCTCCCTCCGGAGTGGGGAAAAGAACGCTTTCCGATGCAAAGATTGATGTCAACGGCGTGTTTACGGCAGACGGAGCGGTTTATACTACTAAGTCGGGAGCTGATATTTACTCTTCCGAAGGAACTGGCAAATATATTCAGTTGAGCGCTCCAGTGGTAACAAAAAATGAAACTTATCAGTGCAAACAGAATGGTTCTGATATTACATATGTCGCTATCCCCATCACTCCCGCACAGCTCCACAATGCCGACGGCAGTTATGTTGGGACAGCAAACGCAAGCGCGGGCACTACATTCTATTATTCAAAGGGCGAGTGGAGCACTAAAGAACCCTGCAAACACACCGAAACGGAAATCCGCAATAAAAAGGACGCAACTTGTACCGAAGACGGATATACCGGCGACACTTGCTGCAAGGCTTGCGGTGAGATAATGGTTTCCGGCAAAGTCATTCCCGCCAAGGGACATACCGAGGTTATCGATGCTGCTGTTGCGGCAACCTGCGAGAAAACAGGACTGACCCAGGGTAAGCACTGTTCAGTCTGCAATACGGTTCTTGTTAAGCAGGAAGTAACTCCGGCAAAAGGACATCAGTGGAATAACGGAACTGTTTCAACAGAGCCCACCTGCACAGGAGCTGGTGTCAAGACATACACTTGTATGGTGTGTCGAAAGACCAAAACCGAGGCAATATCGGCAACAGGTCATACTCCTGTTAAATATGAGAAAAAAGACGCAACCTGCACTGAGCCCGGACGCGAGGCGGGCGAAACATGCTTGAAGTGCGGAGCAATACTTTCCGGAATGGAAGAGATTCCCGCCAAGGGGCATACGGAAGTTATCGATCCTGCGGTAGAACCGACCTGCACCGATCCCGGAAAAACCAAGGGCAGCCATTGTTCGGCTTGCAACGGGATTTTAGTTGCTCAGGAAGAAGTTCCTGCCAAGGGACATACCGAGGTTATCGACGCGGCAAAAGCACCGACCTGCACCGAACCCGGACTGACCGAGGGTAAGCACTGCTCAGTCTGCAATATGGTTCTTGTTGCACAGGTGGTTGTTCCCGCAAAGGGTCATACCGAAGAGATTCGCGGCGCAAAAGAGGCAACGCTGACCGAGGATGGCTATACCGGCGACACATATTGCTCTGTGTGCGATACTCTCCTTAAAAAGGGAGAATCAATACCAAAAAACGGCGTGACCGTCAGCTGGGTTGTCGAAGGCAAAACAGTAAAAACAGAAACCTGCAAGAAGGGTGAAAAGCCCGAGTATACAGGCGAGATTCCCGCAAAGGCGGAAACTTCGCGCTATACTTATGAATTCGACGGATGGAATCCGGAGATATCCGAGGCGACCTCAGATGTGACATATACTGCAAAGTTTAAAGCCGTAGGCAAGAACGGGCTTTGCATTGAGGGCAATGATACCTATTGGATAAAGGACGGCGTGAATGTTGAGTTCCCCGGACTTATCAGAATCAATGTCGGCACGGATGCCGCACCTCATTATCATTATTATTATTTCGGCGAAGATGGTAAGGCTGTAAAGGACGGCATGTATAAGGTCGAAAAGAACAACGGTCTTCCGCTTCCCTGCTATAACTACAAATTTGATACCGACGGAATTATCGAGCATGATGAGGACACCTCAAAGAACGGCATCTGCGATGGAGACGGTTCGAAGTTCTATTATATCGACGGCGTCAAGGTCGGCGAGGGACTCATAATGGTTGACGGAAGCTACTATTATGCAAGAACATCGACTGCCGAGATAATCAGAGGACGCAGCTACTGGATAACAAAAACGAATAATTATCCGGTAAAAGCAGGACTCTACAATTTCGATGCCGATGGAAAAATGAGCATAGACGGCTTTGTCGAGTACGGAGGATTTACCTACTATTACGATAACGGAACACTTGCCAAGGGCTTCACGAAGATAGGCGACGATTATTACTTCTTCAACGCCGCCAGCGGAAAGATGTATAAAGACATCGAACTGTGGGTCGGCGGCAACGAGTACGGTATCGAGGCAGGACTTCACTATTTCGGTTCTGACGGCAAGATGCTTGTTCAGGATGTTGAAAACGGAGCCAAGGAAATCGTTGAAAAAGACGGCAAGCTCTATCTCATGATAGACAAGTCGTCGGCTCCCGAGGGTCTCTATGAGATTGACGGTGAATACTACTATGCGCAGGCATACGGAGTACTTGCGGTAGATAAAGAAATTTATGCGACTACAAAGCTGCTTGACGGAACCGGTTGGTACAGATTCGGTGCCGACGGAAAGCTCATAAAGAACGGCTTTGCCGATTGCGGCGGATATACCTTCTATTTCACCGACGGTATCCGAGCCAAGGGCTTCACAAAGATAGGCGACGACTATTATATCTTCAACACCTATAGCGGCAAGATGTATAAGGACGCCAATATGTGGGTCGGCAACAATGATTACGGTATAAAGGGCGGACTTCATTATTTTGGCGAGGACGGCAAGATGGTCAATCCGGATGTCGAAAACGGCAAGAAACAGATAGTCGAAAAAGACGGCAAGCTCTATCTTATGATAGACAAGTCACTTGCGCCCGAGGGGCTCTATGAGATTGACGGCGAGTACTACTATGCACAGGCTGACGGAACGCTTGCAGTTGACAAGGATATCTATGCGACTACAAAGCTGCTTGACGGAACCGGATGGTACAAGTTCGACACCGACGGAAAGCTCATAAAGAACGGCTTTGCCGATTGCGGCGGATTTACATTTTATTTCACCGACGGTATCCGAGCCAAGGGCTTCACAAAGATAGGCGACGACTATTATATCTTCAACACCTATAGCGGCAAGATGTATAAGAACGCCAATATGTGGGTCGGCAGCAACGATTACGGTATAAAGGGCGGGCTTCATTATTTCGATGAAGACGGAAAAATGGCAGACGCCTGAAATCTGAATTTAGCTCTATATTAGCTTTATAAATAAATGCTCCTCCGCATTTGCGGGTCTTACTTACGGGTGCGAATGCGGGAGGAGCGTTTGAAAAAATACTGTTCATAAAACGGGAAAGGAATGGTAAAATGCAAAAATCACGTGCAGCAAAAGTTATATCGCTTATTTTGGCGATAATCATGCTTGCCGGCATTTTCCCCGCATCTGTTCTTGCAGACAGCGGAAACACGGTCAACAGCTATGATGAGTTCATAACCGATCTGACTTGTCTGGAGAAATATGCCAACGAGTATGTCAGCGAACATTCCGACGAAGACGCTGCGGCGCTCGTCATCAACTATATTCGCTGCGGAGTTGAAAAGTATACTTCAGGCACATGGACTACATTCTGCGGACCGGAAAAGACCGCGTTCGTAAACTTCGTTGCACAACAGGATGCGGCAAACGCCACCTCGGCGGGAAAGCTCCGCAGCCTTGATGAGTTTACCTTGCCCAACGGTGATAAGGTTGAGTTTGCGCATATGTTCGGCGCAATGGATATGGCGTACCATACCGGAAACAGAAACACTGCCGACCTCGGCAGCTGGGCCGGCGATATATGCGACCTTGTTCAGCTCTCGACCAATTCCGGCATAAGCGGTACGGTAGAGGAAATGGCGGAGGAAATACGCACAAATAACGACAAGTATTTCCTTTATGATCATCCCGATCCGGAGGTTCATTCGTTTGGTATTCTTGATCTGTACGGAGATCTTGACGCTTTTTATATTCTCCGGAAGCTCGGTTCAAACGGATCGATCAGCTCGGTGATGAAAAATTATTTCACAAAGAACCTCAATGACGGCCTGCGCGCTAAGTTCTTCCTCGAAAACAGATTTGACGGCGCGTCTCAGAAAAGTGATATAAGAAATGTCGTTTATGAGACATATTGCTCCAATGAGGGTATAAAGACCCTTGAGGGAACTTATCTGCCCGACGGTGTTGATCCCGATATACGCAAGGCATGCTGCTATGCTTTTGCGGACTATCTCTATGAGACTGCAAAAGACCTGATCAGCAATCCCTATTATAAAGTTTTCTCGAGCGAGAAATCTGTTCTTGCGCCCGGTGTTACGCAGGAGATAAAGCGCGCAACCTCCAAGGACGATAAGCAGCTTGTATATTATATTGCGACAGCCGATGTTTCAAGAAGCGATGTCAATATTTATGCAAACTACAATAATAACGATGCGTCGGAGTGGAAGATGGCTCGCGTTACCGATCAGGTAAAAGCAGCACAGGCAAAGCACTCCGATCCGACTGATACAAAAAATTATATTGAAAATTACAATGCAGTTGCGAGCGTTAACGCCGATTTCTATAACATGAGCAACGGATGCCCGGCCGGAGCGCTTGTTATGGAGGGCAAAGAATATAACGGTGTCGGCGGCGAAAACTTCTTCGCAATTCTCAAAGACGGCACGCCGATTATCGGCGGCAGCGCCGAATGGAAAGCTAACAGAGAGAACATACAGGAGGCGGTCGGCGCTTCCATGTGGCTTGTAAAGGACGGAAAGATAGTTGCATCCTCCGGCGATAACTATTATACGAGCCGTGCCTCGCGCACCTGTGTCGGTATCACATATGACGGCCAGGTCGTGCTCATGGTGCTTGACGGACGTCAGGAGCCGTTCTCGGCAGGCGGCAGCGCAATCGAAATTGCGCAGATAATGTATGATGCGGGCTGCGTCGCGGCGGTCAACCTTGACGGCGGCGGATCGACCACCTTTGCGGCAAAAGCGGAGGGCGAGGATAGCGTGTCCGTTGTCAACAGACCTTCTGACGGATATGAGAGATCGGTCAGCTCGTCGCTGCTGGTAGTCTCGACTGCCAAGCCGTCAAATGTGTTTGATCACGCAGTAGTTTCGGCTGATTATGATTATCTTACCGTCGGCACAGAGCTTGATATTGATGTGAAGGGCGTCACCGCCACCGGAGGTGCGATTTCGATTCCCGAAGGAGCAATTCTCAAGGTTTCGGACGAAGACGTCGGTACACTGTCTTCCGATGGCGTATTCACAGCAAAAGCTCTTGGCGATACCAAGGTTCAGCTTGTTGCTCAGGACGGAACTGTCCTCGGCTCAAAGACACTCAGCGTTGTTGAGCCGACGGATCTTAAATTTACAAAAGAGAGCATAAATGCGATTTTCGGAAAAGCCGATGAGCTGCCGCTCGAGGCTTCATATAACGGAAACACTGTAAAAATAAATCCGAATGATATCCAGTTTGGATTTGTTAAGATAACGCTTGAGTCTATCGGCGAAGTCGAAGGCGGAAGCGTCAACACGACAAAGACAGAGCTTGTCTTTGAGTATCCCGAGGCGGGAAGCATCAACGGCTTTGAGTTCACAGCCAATGACGAGGGCAATCTGCGCACGCTGACCGTCTTCGCAGTGCTGAACAATAAGATCGAAGAGCTTGAGAATGCAAGCTATGATGAATATGTAAGAGTATATAACGAGGCGAGAGAAAAGGGATACAGCGAGAAAGAGGCCGAGATTCAGGCGCAGACCGCTTCGGTAAACAAGGCGCTCAGTGTGTCGGCCAAGCTGACGGTTTATCTCTATAGTGAGGATGAGGCCAGCTTTGATTTCTCTGAGGCAACCGGTACAAGCAAACTCATGGCGTGGAAGCGCGATGTTTCAAATTCTTACTATAATGAGTCTGAAAACACATATTATATGATTGATTCCGACACATCCTCGGAGATATCATATACCTTTGCCGTTGATATGTCAAAGGTTCCGATCCCGGAGAAGCTCACAGGACTTCTCTATATGCTTCCCGGCGGCGATCAGGAGGGACGCACGGCGTGGGACTTCCTGCTTCAGCTTGCCGAGCGTATAAGCCCGCTGACTACCGTTTCGATAAGCCTGACCATTCCGGAGGGCTTCACCGCAGATACTTCGGCACTCAGGCTTGCAAATGAATATTTCACTCTCGGGGCGGTCAAGGTTGAAGGCAATAAGCTGACAATAGTCTGCAATTTCATTGCGCAGTCGGAGCCGATAAACCCGACTACCGCCAATCCGCTCTGCGTTCTTACCGGACTTAAACTTGTTCCTACGGACGATGCAGCATGGTCGGATGACGGCAAGCTCAGCTATGAGCTCAACGGAAACCTCGATTATGATATCTATGCGCATTTCCATGTTCTCAAAAGTCTTGCGCAGCAGGAAAAGTATCAGAAGGAATACGGGCTGTATCCGTATGATAACAGCGAGAATATAGAGGGCGATTACGGCGCTCATTTCATGGATACGGCGGATAGCTTTTCGGATAAGTTTGTTCTCAAGAAAAACAGCAAGGACGGTTGGGCAAGAGAAAACGGTCTGTGGTCATTCTACAGAAACGGCAAGGCTCTCACCGGTATTCAGGAGCTGCCCAGTCATATTGACGGCGAGGAAGGCGAGTTCTGGTATGATCTCGGAACTCAGGGCAGCTGCAGCGATAAGCTGACCGGGCTGTTTGAAAATGGCGGAAACCGTTACTATGCCCGCTTCGGCAAGCTTGTTTCCGGATGGCAGTCTATTGAAGCGTCCGACGGCGAATCATATTTCTATTATTTTGATCCTGTCGATTACACAATGTACACGGGTGTGCGCACCATAAAGGGACTTACCTACACCTTCAATGATGAGGGCGTTATGGTCAGAGGCGCATTCCGTACCGACGAAAGAGGAACAAAGTATTTTGTTGCCGGCGAGTCGGTGTATCGCAGATTTGTTACCCTTGAAGAGGGCACATATTGGCTCGATGTCAATGGCTATGTCGCTTACGGAAACGACCATACCGTTACCACAAATGTCAAGGATGTTACATGGTATCATTTCGATGAGAAAACCGGACTTATGACCGGACTGTGCAACGGATTTATCGACTATCACGGTGAGCTTTACTACTGTGATGAGAACGGAAAGGTTTTTTACGGTCTTATCAAAACTGACGGCGGAATAATTTTCACCGCGACTCTCGGCAAGGTCAATGTCAATATGGGCTGCTATGTTGACTCAAGCACAGCAACCAGAGGCTGCAAACTGGAGACCGGAAAATACTGGTGCGGCGATGACGGCTTCATAGTTGCGAACGGATTTGCCGATATCGACGGCGAAACATATTACTTTGAGGATTATAATCACGCCAAGGGATTTAAAAAGATAGACGACGATTATTATATCTTTAATGCCGGCACAGGAAGAATGTACAAAGACGCCAACATGTGGGTCGGTGATAACCCGTACGGCATCGAGGGCGGAATACATTATTTCGGCAAGGACGGAAAGATGTTTGTTCCGGATCTCGAGAACGGCGAGAAGAAGATAATCAGCGAAAACGGAAAGCTCTACTTAACAATAGACGGCGTCAAGTTGTCCGAGGGTCTCTATGAACTTGACGGAGACTATTATTATGTTCAGGGCAACAAGGAGCTTGCGGTCAATAAGGACATATATGTCACGACAAAGCTGCTTGACGGAACCGGCTGGTACAGATTCGACGGTGAGGGCAAGCTCATAAAGAACGGATTTGCCGATTGCGGCGGATATACCTTCTATTTTACAGACGGCATCCGAGCCAAGGGCTTCACGAAGATAGGCGACGACTATTATATTTTCAATACCTACAGCGGCAAGATGTACAAAGACGCCAACATGTGGGTCGGTGATAACCCGTACGGCATCGAGGGCGGAAT
>JBNMIN010000045.1:0-17035 GCA_050873305.1 Oscillospiraceae bacterium | reverse complement strand
GAGGGGTTGGTTTCGCTTCGCTCAAGGTCATGCGGTAGGGGCGGATATCATCCGCCCGCGAACTCTGCACAATTTTATTGGCGCGCAGCTTGTATGGTGCGGCGACTCGACGCACCGCTGCCGCGATAGCGGCACGAAAAACTTATCAAAAGCAACTTTAAAACCGATTTTTATAATAATATAGAATTTTATTTCGGCTCCCCTGCAGGGGAGCTGGATCGGCGAAGCCGAGACTGAGGGGTTATTGCCTCGAAATTTAAATGACATACAATCTGCGCCATACAAAACATAAAAATCCTCCGTACACCAAAATGTACGGAGGATAATTTTTTATATCGCGAGGAACGCTTTTGCGAGCGCGAAGTAGATGAGCAGGGTGACCATATCGACTATCGTCGTTATCATCGGTCCTGCCATGAGCGCGGGGTCGAGTTTTATCAGCTTCGCGATAATCGGTAGGGTGCAGCCGATTATTTTCGCCACTATGACTGCGCAGACCATTGCGGCTGAAACGACGAGATAAACGGGCATTCCGCCGGAGGAGAAGAGCATCATTCTGCCGATGTTGACTGCCGCGAGGGTCAGTCCGCAGATGAGCGCGACTCTTATCTCTTTGAACACTATCTTCAGATAGTCCTTCGGGTGGATCTCGCCGAGCGCAAGACCGCGGATTATCAGCGTCGAGACCTGATTGCCGGCGTTTCCGCCCGTGTCCATGAGCATCGGGATGCAGGCGGTGAGTCCCGCGACTGCCGCGAGCATATTCTCGTAGTTTTCGATTATCTTGCCTGTAAAAGTCGCCGAGACCATGAGCACCAGAAGCCAGAGGATTCTGTTCTTTGCGAGCTTAAAAACGCCCGTCTTGAGATAGTTGTCGTCCGAGGGATGAAGCATTGCCATCTTCTCGAAGTCCTCGGTGTTCTCGTCCTCGATAACGTCGACGATGTCGTCTATCGTGATTATGCCGACGAGCCTCGCCTCGTTGTCAACAACGGGGACGGAGAGCAGGTCGTATTTTCTCGCTATGTCCGCAACCTTCTCCTGGTCGTCGAGCGTATTGACGCAGATGAGCTGGGAGTCGGTGTCCATTATGTCGCGGATAAGCTCGTTGTCTTTTGCCATCAGCAGCGTGTGCAGGGCGACCGTGCCGATAAGATGACGCTTGTCGTCGATGCAGAAGCAGGTGTAGACCGTCTCTTTGTCGACGGCGGTCGAGCGGATGTGCTCGATTGCCTGACCGACCGTGAAAAAGTCATGCAGCTCGACCATCTCGATGGTCATTATCGAACCTGCGCTGTTTTCGGGATATTTCAAAAATCTGTTTATCAGACACCTCGTCTCGCTGTCTGCCTTTGCGAGCACGCGGCGCACGACGTTTGCCGGGACTTCTTCGAGGAAGTCGACGGTGTCGTCAAGGAACATGTCGTCGAGCAGGTTCTCAAGCTCTGTATCTGTTATAAGATTCAGCAGCTGCGCCTGAGAATCGGGCTCAAGATAAGAAAAAACGTCCGCCGATATGTCTTTGGGGAGGATGCGGAATATCCGCAGAAGCTCGTCTTCCGGGAGCGATTCCATCGCCTGCGCTATATCAACGACGTTCATGTCGCACAGCTGTTCACGCAGATCGGCAAGCTTGCCCTCCGCCAACAGTGCGCTGATATTTTCCAGAATATCACGGCTCATATTGCACCTCTTTCTCCGTGAGGCGCACGCAAAAAGAGCCGATTTTTATCGGTCGAACTTTTTCGGGCGTGACCCCACAGCTTTATTTTTAGTTTGCCAACTTCGCGGCTTAGGTTTGTCGCTGCCCAAAAAATTTCACCACTTTTCAAAAATTTTTGCGTCGGGAAAGCCCGACGGGAGCACTTTTCGCATTCCTACATTAGTTTATACCCCACGACCTCAAAAGTCAAGCAAAAGAGCAAAAATCTTGCGTAATCGGCGGCAATCACCGAAAACGGGGAAAATCAGCCGAAAAATGCCTGAAAACAGGCGAAAACAGACTTTTTGTTTCTCTAAATATTAATAAAATATGAACTTTGTTGACGCTCCGCCGTTTTTTGCATCCCGATATGCAAAAAATCGGGGCGTTTTCTCTATGGGTGACGGGCGCTTCGGAGACCGCCGCCGAATAGCCCGTGAATATAGATGAGGAGATGAGAGTATGAAAAAGAAAGAACCGCTTTCGCCCAAAGAGGAGAATTTCTGCCGCTTCTTTGTCGCATCCCGCGAACCGCGCGCGTCGGCCGCGCGGGCTGGTTATTCCGTCCACCCGGAGCGAACGGCGATGAAGCTGCTCGCCGACCCGGAGATCAAAAGGCGAATAGCGAAGCTCGAAAACGAGCGCGACGCGAAGCTTGCGGAGGTCACAGAAGGCTACCGCAGACTCGCTTTCGGGAGCATTGCGGATGCGGTGAAGCTCATTTTGTCGGACGAGCTGCCGGACGGGTCGGAGATAGAAAAGCTGGACCTGACGATGGTATCGGATATCAAACGCCCGAAAGGCGGAGGACTTGAGGTCAAATTTTTCGATCGGCTCAAGGCGCTCGACCGACTCTGCGAGCTGAGCAATGCCGCTTCGGCGGGAGAAAATTCGGATTTTCTCTCGGCGCTTGACCGCAGTGCGCGTGCTCTGCGCGGGGATGATGCGGGTGAGTAAACGCAAAAACAACACTTTTGAGAGCTTCTCGCAAAAACAGCTTCGGGTGCTCTCGTGGTGGTGCCCGTCGAGCCCGGACAGAAATTTTGACGCGATAATCTGCGACGGCGCGGTGCGCTCCGGCAAGACGGTGTGCATGTCCGTCTCATTTGTCGCGTGGGCATTTTCGGCGTTTGACGATACGTCCTTCGCGCTGTGCGGCAAGACGGTGACTTCGCTGAGAAGAAACATAATCACGCCGATTCTGCCCGTCCTGCGCCGACTCGGCTTCGACTGCCGCGAGAAGCTGTCCCAGCATCTGGTGGAGATAGAATATTCCGGCAGGCGCAACCGATTTTATTTATTTGGGGGCAAGGACGAGGGCTCTGCGGCGCTCATTCAGGGCATGACGCTCGGCGGCGTTCTGCTCGACGAGGTCGCCCTGATGCCGCGTTCGTTTGTTGAACAGGCTCTCGCGCGCTGTTCGCTCGACGGGTCTAAGCTGTGGTTCAACTGCAACCCCGATACGCCTCTGCATTGGTTCTACGAGGAGTGGATAAAAAAGAGCGAAGAGAAAAACTGCCTGTACCTTCACTTCACCATGGACGACAATCCGTCGCTCACGCCCGCGATAAAGCGCAGATACGAGAGCCTTTACAGCGGCGCGTTCTATGACCGCTTCGTGCTGGGCAAGTGGGTCGCGGCGCAGGGACTTGTCTATCCGTTCTTTTCGCGCTCGGTTCATGTCGCGGAGCCTGCGGGCATACCGTCGCGCTACTTCATCTCCTGCGATTACGGCACGGTCAACCCGTCGTCGTTCGGGCTCTGGGGCGAGTACGGCGGGCGGTGGTACAGGCTGAGCGAATATTATTTCGACAGCCGCAGAGAGGGCGAGCAGCGCACCGACGAGGAGCACTACGCCGCGCTCGAACAGCTCGCGGGCGATCTGAATATAGAGACGGTCATAGCCGACCCCTCCGCCGCGAGCTTTCTCGAATGTATTCGCCGCCACGGCAGATTCCGCGCCGTGCCCGCAAAGAACGATGTTATAGACGGCATCCGCCGCGTTTCGGATGCCCTCAAGGAGCGGCGCATCCTTTTCTCGCAGTCATGCACGGACTGCCTTCGGGAATTTTCCCTCTACAGATGGGATAACACTGCCGCACGCGATGCTCCGAGAAAGGAATACGACCACGCCATGGACGATGTGCGCTATTTTGTCTCCACAGTGCTCGCGCACGAAGAGGACGGCTTTTTCGCGCTCGCCATGAGCAGATGACGGTCGGGCGGTCGGCTGTCATGAAAAGGAGGAATAACAATAAATCCGTTCAAAAGAAAGAAAACCGCTCCCGAGCCTGCGGCGGTGCAGACCTCGGCACGCCCCGCGTCGGGTCTCGGACTGCTCGACAGCTACACTCCGCTCGGCGGCAATCAGACGCGGCTCTATTACGCCCTGCGCGAAGCGGTGCCGATAATCGACGCCGCCATATTCAAAACCGTCCGCCTGACGGGCGGCTTTGAGGTTAGATGCGCCGACGAACGCCTGCAGGACAAGCTCGACAATTTCGTTCGCAATGTCCCCGTCGGCGGCAACCAGTGCGGACTCGAAAGCTTTGTTTCAACTTATTTCGAGCAGCTGCTGACCTGCGGCACGGCGGTCGGCGAGATGGTGACGGACTCGGACGGGCATATCGCGGCGCTCTTTAACTCTCCGCTCGAAAATATCGAGCTTCGCCGCGCCTCGGACGGAGTCGGAGTCGATATCTTCTCCGCCTCGTGCGTCGGTATGCCGTCGCCGGTCAGGCGACCCGAGCTTGTGTTGCTGTCCGTGCTCAACCCGCAGCCGGGCGAAGTCTGCGGCTGTTCGATGCTCAAAGGTCTGCCGTTTGTCAGCGGGATACTCATGAAAATCTATAATACCATCGGTCTCAACTGGGAGCGCATGGGCAATATACGTTTCGCGGTCACATATAAGCCGCAGAACGACTCGCTCGACCGCGCATACGCCAAGGAGCGTGCCATGCAGGTGGCAAAGGAATGGAGCGAGGCGATGCAGACGGGCGGCGCGGTAAAAGATTTTGTCGCCGTCGGCGATGTTCAGATAAAGGTCATCGGCGCGGACAACCAGATTCTCGACAGCGAGGTGCCCGTGCGCCAGATGCTCGAACAGATAGTTGCGAAAACGGGGCTTCCGCCGTTCATGCTCGGTCTGTCATGGTCGTCGACGGAGCGTATGTCGACCCAGCAGGCGGATGTGCTCACCAGCGAGATCGACGCATACCGCCGCATTTTAACACCCGTCATCGAGCGCATATGCCGCACATATCTGCTCTTCGAGGGAACGCCCTCGCAGGTGACGGCCGAGTGGGACGATGTGACTCTTCAGGACAATGTTGAGCTTGCGCGCGCCGAGCTCTATGCGGCGCAGGCGGAAAAAATCAGAAAAGAGATTGAAAACGGGGAGTGATAACTACGCAGAACAGCGTTCTTTCAGGCGCTCCGACTCCGCAGGAGCTGGAGCTTATCAACAATTATACCGTAAAGCCGCTGAGCGCCGACGAGGTCTATACCTTCGGCATCGTGCTTTGCGACAATGAAATCGACAGGGACTTCGAGCGCTTCGATATTCCCGCGCTCGAAAAGCTCGCCGAGCTTTTTGTCGGCAGGACGGGAATATTCGACCACAGCATGAGCGGCAGGGATCAGACGGCGAGGATATTTTCCTGCCGCGTCGAGACGGACGGGAACAAAGTGACCTCGGCTGGCGAAAAATACACGAAGCTCTGCGCGCGGGCGTATATGCCGCGCAGCGAAAAGAACGCCGCGCTTATCGAAGAGATAGACGCGGGGATAAAGAAAGAGACAAGTGTCGGCTGCTCGGTCGGCAGAAGCGTCTGTTCAATCTGCGGCAAGGACGGGCGAACCGATCCGTGCGCCCATATAAAGGGCAGGGAGTACGGCGGCAAGCTCTGCCACAGGATACTCTGCGACCCGACGGACGCATATGAGTGGTCGTTTGTTGCCGTGCCGGCTCAGCCCGCGGCGGGCGTCACGAAGTCTTACCACACGGACGAGCAGACGGTGAAAACTGTCAAACGCCTCTCCTGCGCCAATGAGGGAGTGACTCTCACAAAGGCGGAGGCGGCGGGGCTCTACGGCTATATCGACGAGCTTGAACAGCTCGCCCGCGAGGGCAAAGAGTACCGCGAGGAGCTCATATGCGATGTGATACGCATGGGCGCGGCGGCTCTGCCGGATATGCGCGGCGAGAGCCTCTCGGCGATATGCGGCACCCTCGGTCTCGAACAGCTCAGAGAGCTCAAAAAGGCTTTCTCGGGCGGCGGAAAACTCAACAGCCAGCTCTCGTCAGCAAAGCCCGAAACACATTCGGGCAACAGCGAGTTCAGAATTTAAAGGAGGATAATTATGTCAGTTTCAACTAAAGGTTTTTGTGAGAATGTTCTCACGCTCAAGGCGGCAAGCGGACTCAAGGCGGGCGTGCCCGTCGCGGTCAGCGCAAACGATACCGTTTCGGCGGCAGGCGCGGACGCGAAGTTCTGCGGCGTCAGCGTGAATGTGAACGGCGGATATGCGGGCGTTCAGCTCTCGGGTGTCGTCACCATGCCCTATACGGGTACGGACGCTCCGACAGTAGGCTATGCGGCTCTCGCATCGGACGGCGCGGATGGAGTCAAGGCGAGCACAAAGGGCAGCACCTATCTCGTACTCAGCGTCAACACAACCGCCAAAACAGTGAGCTTCATGCTCTGATTCTGAAAGGAGAATAATATGACTGCTTTTGATAACATCAGACTTGAAAAAGGTCTCTACGCTTCCGGTGATTTCACCGGCGCACTCGAAAAAATCGACCCCTCGGAGAACTACAGTGGCACCGCTCTCGAGGGACTTGACGCATATCAGCGCCAGCTCAAACGCTTTGATATAAAAGTCAGCGGAGCGGGCAGCGACGTTGTTGACAAGTTCTTCAAGACCTCCGACTCCGCCGTGCTCTTCCCCGAGTATGTTTCCCGCGCCGTCAGGCAGGGTATGCAGGAGGCAAATGTCCTGCCTCGCATCGTCGCATCGACAACTGTTATAGACTCGCTCGACTACCGCTCGATAGCCTGCGAGCCGAGCGACGATGAAAAGGAACTCAAAGTCGTCGCCGAGGGCGCATTCATTCCCGAAACCAGCGTCAAGAGCAAGGCGAACCTTGTTCATCTGAAAAAGCGCGGACGCTCGCTTGTCGCTTCTTATGAGGCTGTCCGCTTCCAGCGCCTCGATCTGTTCACCGTCACCCTGCGCCAGATCGGCGCATATATCGCGCGCACTCAGCTCAGCGACGCGGTCGATGTGCTTATAAACGGCGACGGCAACGATAACGCCGCCTCCAACACCGCCGTCGCATCCGCGGGCAAGCTCACCTACACCGACCTTGTAAATTTCTGGAATCTCTTCGATCCCTATGAGCTCAACACGATTATCGCCGCTCCCGCGCAGGTCGCGCAGATGCTCGGCATCACTGAGTTCAGGGACGCTGCGGCAGGTCTCAATTTCCACGCGACGGGCGAAGTTATAACTCCTCTCGGCGCAGATCTTATAAAGGGCTCGTGCGTGCCTGCGGGCAAGATAATCGGTATCGACCGCAGCTGCGCCCTCGAGATGGTCACGACCGGCCCTGTCTCCACCGAGTATGACAAGCTCATCGACCGCCAGCTCGAGCGCGCGGTCATCAGCTCGACTGCGGGCTTTGCAAGGATATTCGACTCCGCCGCGCGCACCCTTACCGTCTGACGGCGGGGGTGAGAGCATGATAACTCAGTGGAGCGTACTCTCTCTGCTCAGGCAGCTGACGGACATCGGCGAGGACGAAGAAAAAGTCTGCCTCGGGATAGCTCTGAGCTCCCTTGAGCGCGTGAATTCGCGATTGAGAGCCGACGCGGACAGGGACGATGTCCGCATCGCCCAGGCGGCCGCGGGGCTTGCATATTATGCGCTCTGCGTGCGTCGCGCGGGCAGCGCCGACGGCATACAGAGCTTCAAGGCGGGCGATATCTCCGTCGAAAAGAGCGCGGACAGCTCATTAAAATTTGCGGCGTCCGTGCGCGACAGCGCGCTCGCGGAGCTGACTCCGCTGCTGAGCAACGACGGCTTTTTCTGCTGCGGGGTGGAGATATGAATCTCTCGGCGGAATTCGAAAAGTGGGGCAGAACGCTCGTTATCGAGAACACCGACTCCACTCAGACCGCGCCGTTCAAGGGCTTTATCCAGCCGCTGAGATACAAAAACAAGATGTATCTCTACGGCATAAACACCGAGATAGGCTACAATTCGCAGGGCTATTATCTCTATATCGGTCCGCCCGAGCATGACCTGACGGTCAACGAGGACGCGCTGATAATCGACGGCGATGTAAAATATCAGATCGACCGTGCGGAGAAGATAAAGCTCGGCGAAGAGGTGCTCTATGTCTGGGCGGTCGTGCGGACGGTCGTCGAGATAACGGAATAACTCAAAGGGTCGCCGGGAAAACCCCGGCGACCCGATAAGGAGGTTTTTATGAGTACAATAAGTGTTCTTCCCTCGCAGATAGCCAACTGGCTGTCCGAGCAGACGAGACTGAGCGGGATAAGATTCATAACCGAGTATCCCGCCGTCAAAAAAGAAATACCGCTGAAGCGCGTGACCGTCGCAGTCGGGATAGGGGAGATGGATATAGTCGATAGCTTCACCGCGAACGACGAGGGCGTGTTGGTCAAAAACGAATATTGCCGTCTCGCGAATATAAAAGTTAAGCTCGCCATTCATGTCCCTTACAGCAAAGGCGGCGCGACCTGCCACGATGTGCTGACTACTATAATCGACTGCCTGACTTTCGATACGGATTTGAACGTTGTCGAATCCGGCTGTTCGGGCATCAAGGCGGACAGGGACACCGACGCATTTGTTCTCGACGCATATATACTCATGCAGGCTGATTTCTGCCCCGCAGATACGACCGGGCTCAACTTCCACTGCTTCCTCGACAAGACTCTGCTCTGCGGCTCGCATATCCGCGATACCGTCAAGCATGTCACTGCCGAGGACAAGGCTCTGTGGAACGCACCGCTGAAAATGGGAACATATATCGGCACGGGCGCGAAGAGCCGCTCGATAAAAGTGGGCTTCAAGCCGACCGCCGTGCTCCTGTTCTGCAAGAGTATGCCCGCCGCCGTGGCGGATTTCGAGAGCTCTTCAACGACCTGTTATATCGCCGCCGCGACTCAGGCCGGCGGTATGCCGGGGCTCAGCATCTCTTCCGACGGTTTCAGCATCAGCACGGCGAGCGATGTCAACGGGAGCAAAAATCTTCTCAATGCGCTCGGTATGACCTATATATACATCGCGCTTAAAATATAAATTTGCTGACCTTTTTATCGGACAGAGCTTTTTCTTCCCGCTTTCCGAATGTGACTGTGCATCATTTAGTGCAAAATTTGAGGTGTAATCGGGCGTAAAATAAATATTTTCCCGTTGACAAATATCTGATGTGTTACTATAATTATAAGCATAGATACGAACAAATGTTCGAGAAAGCGAGGAGATGAGCAAATGTCAAAAAGAAGTGTCGAGGCGGCGATGGATTTTTCGTTTCCGACTCCCGAAGAGCGGCGGGCGGCAATGTGCGTCTGCTGCGGCTCTCACTGCCCTGGCTGCGAATCGCCGGACGACTATGCGTGGCGGCGCAGGGATGTTGATTTGTCTGTGCTCGCCGACGAGGTGATAAAAACGAGGCTTACGCCGCGCGAGAGGCAGGTCACGGAGGCATATTGGTTCGACGGCTCGACGATATCGATGATAGCTCAGAATTTGGGCGTGTGCCCGTCGAGCGTGTCGCGGTGTCTCGACAAGGCGCAGAGAAAGATATACGACGCGCTGAGCTTCACCGTGAAATATCAGCACGATATAGAATCCGTCGAATTTCTGCCGATAGCCGTCAGGCGTGCGCTTGCCGTGAGCGCGGCAAAACGATATGAGCTGAACACCCTGGGCGGGCGTATAAAAAAGCTTCGGTGCAGCGAGAACATAGGCGAACAGCTGCTCTGCGACGCGCTCGGAATGCAGCTGAGAACGCTCAGAATGATAGAAAACGGCGAAAAAGAGCCGACTTTGCGTCAGCTCGCACAGCTTGCCGGATTTTTCGGCACAACGGCTGACTATCTTTTGAAAGGAGAAGACAAATGACTTTTAACAGAACTCTTTCACAGCTTGCCGACGAATATTTTGAGCAGGCGCAGGTGCTCGACGGGATTATAGCAAATAAAAGAAAGCAGCTTTCGGCTCTGCCTAATCCCGAGACGAGCGACGCGGCATATAAAATCAAAACTCTTCTCAATGTGCTCTATAAAGAGCGCAGGGATGTTCTGGAAACGGCAAACTATCTCAAGGATAACTATTCCGGGGAGGAAAACAGATGAGAGATATAAAAATAACAATACTTTCGGACGGAACGGCTCAGATTGAAGAGCCGTTCTGTTTTTGCGGGGAGCATAATGCGGCGCGGCTTTGTATCACGCTCAACGACGAGCTGAAAACGGACGCTTCGTATTATCTTCTGAGCTTCGATGTCTACGGACTGAGCCGCCGCATCGTGTCGAATATTATCAACGGCGCGGACAGCACTCCCGCATATATAGCCGGCGGCGTTATATATTGCCCTCTGCCCGAGGCGCTGACCTCAACGGGTGAGCTGACCGTTCAGGTCGAGGCGCATAAGCGCAATGAGCTTGAGGTAACAAGAATAACCAAGTCCGCCGTATTTACCCTCGGTTTTGAACCGTCCGTTATGGGAATTGACGGCGAGCTTGAAGAGAAGTGCGGCATCCTGCCCGAGCTTGCCGCCTCGGTGGAGAGCATGCGTGAGCTCAAAGTCCTGTTCGGCGGGGCTTCCGACCTCAAGGCGGTCATAATAAATTCCCTCGGCTTCACTCCGCAGGCTCAGTCCACTCAGTATACCTACAGCACCGCGCAGGTGTCTGCGACGCTCGCCGACAATGCGGAATATCGCATGACGGGGCTTCAGACACTGACGGTTCAGTATCCCGAAGACGCAAACTTCGAGTGCTGGATGCGCCTGAGCTTTGCGGCAAGCGGCGATATCACGGTCACTCTGCCCGCAGGCACGGGATATATCGGCTCAGCGCCAGATTTCCAGAACGGCGAAACATGGGAGCTGAGCTTCAAAGACAAAATCCTGGCGGCGCAGAAGGTCGGTGAGGGTACTTGATAAAGCGAAGGGCACTTTCAGCCATGCAGAAAGAGGAACGCTCCGAGGGGCTGCCGTCGAATTACACCGCCGTGAGCTATTTGCAGTCTTCCGGCAGGCAGTATATTGACACCGGCTATAAATACGGGGCAAACAGTGGGCTCGAACTCACAGTTGATGGCTCGTCTTCTGACGGCACGGTAATCGGTGCGGAGGACTCGAAAGATGCATTCGTTGCGGTGTACGCCAATGCTTTGTATGTGAAGCGTAAAAACGTAGGGCAATTGAGCAAGTTCGGATTAACTTATCCAATTAAAATTCTCAACAGCGGGAGTCTGTTTACCATCACCGATTCGGCGGGAGTAACGCGGAGCACATCGGTGGATGATAGCGGGTTTGTCGGTCCTGACCTGACTATATATCTGTTTGCGCGTCACTTAGCTGGCGGTCCGCAAATCGCATCCAATACGACTAAAATATACGGCTGCAAATTCTTTGAGAACGGTAAGCTCGCCGCCGACATTCGCCCGTGCCTTGACTCTGCGGGGAACCCGTGCATGTACGATGTGATACGCAGGCGGAAGTTCGTCAATGCAGGCAGCGGCAGCTTCACATGGGGGTAAAAAATATGATATACGGAAAACTGGTCGGCGGCGAGCTCAGAGGTGCGCCGAGACCGATAAGAACAGAAAATGGCGATGTTTTTACCAACGACCCGGCTCTGCTTTTGCAGTATGGCTACAAGCCGATAATCACGGCGGATTATCCCTCCGACGGCGGGTATTACACCGAGTCGTGGACAGAGACGGAATCCGAGATAAAGCAGATTTGGACAGCCGCCGAGCCGCCCGAGGACATATCGGCGGACGAGGCGCTGGATATCATCACAGGGGGTGCGGATTTATGACGAGGACGCAGGCAAAACGCTTTCGCGAGATGATAACAAAAGCCGCCGCGAAGCTGACGAACGCCGAAGCGCTGACGAGCATCAGCCTGTTTGAACCGTGGAGCGGCGAAAAGGATTATTCTATCGGCGACAGGGTGCGCGACGGCGGTAATCTCTATCGCTGCTATAACGCGATATCCGCCAATCCCACATGGCGTCCGAGCGTAACTCCCGCGCACTGGGAGCGCGTGACGGCAGATGAGGACGGCACGATAGACAACCCGATAACCGCCGCTGAGGGCATGAGGTATTTTAAAGACAAGTACTATCTCGACGGCGGAAAAATTTACAGATGCACAAGAGACGATAGCGGCGGCGAGGGCACGGTCATGCACTATCTGCCGTCGCAGCTTGTGGGCATCTACTTCGAGGAGGTGTGAGAGTGAGAATTTGTATATCCGTGGGTCACGGAAAATCGGCGGGCGGCGGCTATGACAGCGGTGCGGTCGGCGGAGGCTTCCACGAGTTTCGCATAGCGCGAAAAATCGGTTTTTATATCGCCGAAGCGCTCAGAAATTACGGCTGTGATACTATACTCATAAACTACGATGCCGATATGTATCTGACAGACAGGATAGCCTATGTCAACCGCCAAAACTTCGATCTGGCTGCCGAGATTCATCTGAACGCGGGCGGCGGAACGGGGAGCGAGGTTTATTATAAGCACGCCGACGAGGGCGGCAAAAAGCTCGCCGCAAAGATAAGCGCGGGCATCGCGAAGACATTTTCACTGCGCGACAGGGGAGCTAAAACAAAGCTCAATTCCGCAGGCGGCGATTATTTCGGCTTTGTCCGTTCGGTCAAATGCCGCAGTCTGCTCATTGAGACTGTGTTCATAGACAGTTCTTCGGATAGAAAAAATGTCGAAACAGAAGCGGGACAGAAAAAGTGCGGCGAGTCGATTGCCGCATCGATAGCCGAATTTTACGGGCTTTGCGTAAAAAACAAACCGCAAAAAGTCGCGCAGTCCGCCGATATTAGAGCGGGCGACCGCGTGAAAATTACAGGCAAAAACTATGCCACAGGTCAGCGAATCCCGTCGTGGGTGAAGCTCAGAACGCATACCGTCGCAAAAGTCGAGCCGAGCCGCGCGCTGCTCAAGGAGATAAACTCTTGGGTCAGGCTCTCTGACTTGAGACTCGCGGCGAGGCCGTCCGTCTCGGTCGGGAGCGTTGTTTTTATAAAGCCCGGTGCCGTCTACGGCGGCTGCACCTCGGCGCGCGGAAAGCGCGTGCCGGATTCCCAGCTTTCGCCGAAAAAACACACCGTCACAAAAGTTCAGCAGAATCGCGGTACACTCGAAGCCCTGCTTGGCGATATTTCGAGCTGGGTCGCGGTCGGCAGTCTCGAGGAGGTGTGAGATGAATGCAGAAATAACTGTGGCACTGCTCTCGGCGGCGGGCACGCTCATCGGCTCGCTCGGCGGCATCCTCGCGTCGAACAGGCTGACGAATTACCGCATCGCGCAGCTCGAAAAGCGGGTCGACAAGCACAATAATCTCGTCGAACGCATGGTGGCGGCAGAGGATTCGATAAAATCCGCGCACAGGCGCATAGACGATATCACGCGCAGAAAATAAGGGGGATTTTCATGAAAAAGCTTTTTGAAAATATAACAAAAATATCGGTCGGTACATGGGTCAGAGGTATTTTGTCTCTTGTGTCGATAATCAATATGGCTCTGACCGCATTCGGGAAAACACCGGTCAGCGTCGAATACAGCGAGCTCTATACAATAATAAGCCTGATATTCGCATTCATTGTCGGCGCTGCGAGCTATTGGAAGAACAACAGCTTCACTTCTGCCGCTATCGAAGCGGACAAATTCATGCACGAGCAGCGCATAGCGGAGGGCGAAGATGATAACGGCACTTCTCTATAATATAATGAATATCTTCGGGCTGTATCTCGCGGCGGTTTTAGCTGCGATATGTCGCATCTCAGAACTTCGCTGAAATAACACGAGCCGCTGCAGGGAAAATATCTCCGCGGCGGCTTTTTCTCTTCAAAAATGCTTGCAGATGCAACACTCTTGCGGTATACTGTTACATATTATATAAGTTAAATGTCCGCACAGCGGAAAAATATATTTTGGAGAGAAGAATATGCTGGATTTAAAACAGACCGACAGAATGCTCAAAAAGCTTGAGCGTTTTGTCGATATCATCGAGCCGATGATTTTTGAAAAGGTCGGCGAGACAGGACCTGTGAGCGCGTTCGCCACCCTCGAACGCTTCCACTGCATCCCGGAGGACAGCCTTTTTGACCCCATCGAAAAGGGCTACAAATGGGGCGAGGAGTTCGGTTATTGCTGGTTCAAGACCGATTTTGTCGTCCCCGACGGACTCGGCGGAAAAGATATTTTCATCCGCCCGCACATCTCGGGCTATGAGGGAACCCTTTGGGTCGACGGAGTGCCCTACGGCAACTTCAGCACGAAGATAGTTTTCACCGGCCACGGCAACCACTACTGCGACCTGCTCAAAAAGGACGCAAAGGCGGGCGAGAAGATAGCCATCGACCTCGAATATTACGCGGGTCATTCTTATAAGGGCTGCCACCCGACCGAGAACAACCCTCTGCTCACCTATGATTTCTCATATGAGGGCATTGATGTCTGCGTCAAGAACTATGATATCCAGGAGTTCTATTTCGATCTGCGCACCCTCGTTCAGCTCGTTCATAACCTGCCGGAGAGCTCTTTCAGACGCGCTTCTGTCATAAACGAGCTTGAAAAAGTGTTCAAAGAGATATATCAGTCGCCCGACGATGTTGACCGCGACGAGTTCATGGCGGCTCTCGAGAGAGCAAAGCCCTATCTCAAAAAAGCACTCTCCGTCAAAAACGGCGACGATGCACCGAAGGCTGCGCTCATCGGACATTCGCATATGGACACCGCGTGGCTCTGGCATGTCGGCGAGACGGTCAAGAAGTGCGCGCGCACCTATGCAAACCAGCTCGCGCTCATGGACGAGTATCCGGAATATAAATTTATCCAGAGTTCCTCGTGCCACAGCGACTTCCTGCGCCGCAAATATCCCGACCTCTTCGCGCGCATTCAGCAGAAGGTCAAAGAGGGCAGATACGAACCCAACGGCGGCGTGTGGGTCGAGTGCGACTGCAACATAACCTCCGGCGAGTCGATGGTCAGACAGTTCCTCTGGGGTCAGAGATTCACGAGAAAGTATTTCGATTTCACCTCGAACTGCTTCTGGCTGCCCGATACTTTCGGCTACAGCGCGGCTATCCCGCAGATAATGAAAGGCTGCTGCGTCGACTATTTCCTGACAACTAAAATCGACTGGAACGACACAAACACTTTCCCGCTTGATACTTTCTATTGGGAGGGTATCGACGGCACAAAGGTGTTCACCCATTTCAACCGCACTCACATTTGGCCAGATGCCGAGGATCTCATGACCTATGTCGCGGGTACTCCCTCGAACAACCATTCGTGCATCAAAGATAAGCGCGTCACCGACACCCGCGTTATCTCCTACGGCTACGGAGACGGCGGCGGCGGACCGCAGTTCGAGATGATTGAGGCGGCAAAACGCTGCGCTGACTTAAACGGCTGCCCGAAGTCCGAGCACAAGCTCGTCGGCGAGGCAATGAAAGAGATTGAGAGAGACGCGGTTGAGCCCGATACATACGCAGGTGAGCTCTATCTTGAGCTGCACCGCGGCACGCTCACAAACCAGCATGTCATAAAGCGCAACAACCGCAAGGCGGAGTTCGCGCTCAGAGACCTTGAAATATTCACGGTAAACGACGCTGTGAAGAACAATAAGACGGCGGACAGCGCGGATATCGCTCCGCTCTATGAGAAGCTGCTCGTCAACCAGTTCCACGATATCCTCCCCGGCACCTGCATCCCGCGCGCCCATGAGGAGTCCCGCGCCATGACCACCGCGCTCATAACCCGCGCCCGCGATCTTGTCAAAGAGCTCGCTCAGAGCGACAAGAAAGACTGCGTGACTGTCACAAACACCCTTTCTTTTGACCGCTCCGATGTCATTGTTCTTGACTACAGCGGCAAGATAGTTGACGGCGATTACAGACAGCAGGTCTACACCGATGTCAGAGGCAACAAGGAGCTCATGGTCGGCGGTGTGACCGTCCCGGCGTTTTCGAGCGTCACCCTCAAGCTCGTCGACGGCAAGCCCGAAGAAAACAGCGTGTTCAGCCTTGATGATAACAGCCTTGAGACTCCGTTTGCGTCCGTTAAATTTGCGGATAACGGCACGATTTCTTCCTTTGTCGATAAGCGCGCCGACCGTGAGATCTGCGGCGATGGATATAATCTCAACACTTTCATCATGGCGGAGGATTTCCCGTCCGAGTGGGATAACTGGGATGTTGACGCCGATATCGAGATGAAGTTCGAGGATGTCTCGAAGCTTGTCAGCCGCGAGGTCGTTTCAAACGGCTCCGTCGCGCTCGTTATCCGCAGCAAGTATGCGATAAGCGGCAAGTCGACCGTTACGCAGGATATGATATTCTTTGCGGACAGCGCCGAGGTGCGCTTCGACACCGTCATGGATTGGCAGGATAACCACCGCTTCCTCAAGACCGCGTTCGATACCTCCGTCAGACAGGAGTTCGCCCGCTTCGATGTCCAGTTCGGCAATGTCAAGCGCCCGACCACCCGCAACAACAGCGTTGAAAAGGCGAAGTTCGAGGTGCTCAACCATAAATATACCGACCTCTCCGAGACCCGTTTTGGCGTCGCCGTTCTCAATGACAGCAAGTACGGCATCAGCGTCAACGGCGGCAAGCTGCGCCTGTCCCTGCACAAGGGCGGCCTGCGCCCCGATTTCAAGGGCGACAGAGGCGTTCACCACTGCGTCTATTCGTTCCTGCCGCATGACAGCGGCTTCGATGCCGAGAGCGTTATCCGCCCGGCATATGAACTCAATGTTCCCGCCGCGGTGACTGCCGGCGAATATTCCGCTCAGAAGCTCATGAGCATCGATGCCGACAATATATTTGTTGAGGCTGTCAAGCCCTGCGAGGATGCTCAGCGTGCGTTCATAGTTCGTATGTACGAGGCTGAGGGCACCTTCACCAACGCCACAGTCAGCTTCTTCGACGGCGCAAAGAGCGTGAAGATAACCAACATGCTTGAAGAGGAGCAGGGCGAAGTCGAGAGCATTGCGCCCGCGAAGCTTCAGTTCAGACCCTTCGAGATAAAGACCCTCAAGGT
>JBNMIN010000044.1:0-17120 GCA_050873305.1 Oscillospiraceae bacterium | reverse complement strand
TCGAGTACGCAGCTGCCGTCCTCAACAAATGTGTTTGCGCTCGGATCCGCAAGCACGAGAACAACGGTCGGCGCGCCGTAATACGGGTCTTTGCCGACGCCCATTATCGCGGCGTTGAGCTTCGAGAGCTTTTCGCGGTACTTTTTATCGGACACCGCGATTATAACAGGCGACTGGCGGTTCATGCCCGTCGGCGCATAAGTGCCCGCTTCGAGGACTGCGTCGAGCAAATCTTCCGGTATAGAATCAGGCTTGAAGCTGCGCGTGCTGCGGCGGGTTTTTATCATCTCAAGAAAATCTCTGTTCATGTTTTTTCCTCCCAAAAAGCTTTCAGGACAGCGTATCAAACCGATACCGCCGCCCTGAAAGCACCTCTATTCATATCTCCTATACTTTCTTTATTCTGACATCCAAATATAGCCAAATTGTGTTCAAATTGTGAGCATTTTTTGATTTCAGATAAATTTAAGGAAATATTTATTTATTTTGTCTACTTTAGCTTACTTTTTCTTGGCTTTGGGCAGTATAACGCAAACAAGAATGACGCACACGGCGGCAACTGCCGCGATGATTATCCACTTCGTGTTCGAGGTGTTCTGACCCGTTACGGGAACCATTTCTTCTGCAAAAGCGGTTATTGCCGCCGCAGCGACGCTTATCGCCATCAGAGCCGCCAGAACTATGGCGACCACTCTTGTCCATATTCCTCTCTTCTGCATTTTTATCATCCTTTCGTTCGGGCGTTATTTTACGCCGAGAATTTTTTCGATTGATTCGCCGAGCTTCTCGCCGAGAGCCGAGGAGTGATTTTCATCCTTGCCGCAGGCGGTTATATATGCCTTGAGCTTCGGCTCGGTGCCGGACGGGCGGACTATGACGCTGTTGCCGTCGGGCAGTTTATATGCGAGAACATTTGACTTCGGCAGGTCTATCGCGCTTGTTTTGCCGCTTATTATGTCAACGCGCTCGGACTTTTTGTAGTCGGCGGTCTCGATAACTTTCATGCCCGCGATTTCTTCGGGAGCGTGCTCTCTGAGCGAGGTCATGATAGAGCCCATTTTCTCCATTCCGCTCTCGCCCTCGAAAGTGAAGTTGAGAAGAATGTTCTTGTAGTGGCCGTATTTTTCATATATCTCGGTCATCTTCTGGGCGAGGGTCTTGCCCTGAGATTTATAATATGCCGCCATCTCGCAGACGAGCAGGGACGCGACTACCGCATCCTTGTCTCTCGCGTGCAGACCCGAGAGATAGCCGTAGCTCTCTTCCATGCCGAGGATGAATCTGTCGCCCTCGTTTTTCTTTTCGAGATTGGTCGCGAATTCGCCGATATATTTGAATCCGGTCAGCACATCGTGTATCGCGCAGCCGTAGCTCTCCGCGACGCGGTCGACGAGCGAAGTCGTTACGAAAGACTTTACTATCACGGGGTTTTTGGGCAGAGTGCCGGCTTCTTTCATCGAAGAAAGAATATACTCGGTCAGCAGAACGCCGACTTCGTTGCCGCTCATGAGCCTGTAATCGTCTCCGGTGTTGACGGCGATGCCGACGCGGTCGCAGTCGGGGTCGGTCGCGAGGAGCAGATCGACATTCTTGCCCTCGGCGAGCTTCAGAGCCTCTTCAAAAGCCTGACGAATTTCGGGGTTCGGATAGGGGCAGGTCGGGAAGTGGCCGTCCGGGTTCTCCTGAGAGGGGACTACCGTAACATCGTCGAAGCCCGCGCGCTTGAGTACTTCGCGGACAGGCTTGTTGCCCGTGCCGTTGAGGGGAGTGTAAATCAGCTTAAGCTTGCCCTTTGAGACGGCGTCGGGATTGACTCTGCGCGAGAGGACGCACTCATAGAATGCCTCGTTCACGCTGCTGTCAATAAACTCAATCTTTCCGCTCTTTATGCCCTCGTCGAAGTCCATGGTGCGGACATCGTCGAAAATATCAACCTTTCTGATGCACTCATATGTGGCGTTCGCCTCGGCGTCGGTCATCTGATAGCCCTCGTGCGAATAGCACTTGTAGCCGTTGTACTTCGCGGGATTGTGGCTCGCGGTGATTATTATGCCGGAGCTGCAATGGAGCTTTCTAACGGCAAAAGAGAGCATCGGGGTCGGAACCAATTCGGGATAAATATATACTTTTATTCCGTTTGCGGCGAGCACGCCTGCCGCACCCTTTGCGAAAACATCCGAGTTGATTCTCGAGTCGTGCGCTATCGCGACGGACGGGGAATCATACTTTGCGTTTAGATAATCCGCCAGACCCTGGGTCGCCTGGTTGACGGTGAAAACATTCATTCTGTTTGTGCCAGCGCCGAGAACTCCGCGCAGACCGCCCGTGCCGAATTCGAGCGCACGGTAAAATCTATCCGATATCTCATCCTCTTTGCCTTCAATGGCGGAAAGCTCGTCATGAAGTTCAGCATTGCCCTCGGTCTTTTTCAGCCAGAGGTCATAGAGATCTTTGATTTCCTGTTTCATTGTTCTGCTCCTTTCGAAAGCCGGTAGCATCGGCTTACTCATATAATATTATAATACCTTTATATCTTTTCATCAACCACTATTTGAGCAAATTTACCATTTGTTTATTTTATCCGGCACATAAATTTATAGTCTTACCGTCTGTCTTTTATGCGTCATGTGTGGTATAATTAACGGCAGCATTAATAAAGCCATGTAAAAAATGTTTTTGCGTTCAATCGGAGATAATACTATGGAGAAAGAAACAAACAGCTTTTCGCAGGGACTGCGCGACGGAATGCCGATATGTTTAGGCTATCTGTCGGTCGCCTTTGCGTTCGGAATATTCACGGTCAGCCACGGACTCACGGCGTGGGAAGCCGTAATGATTTCGATGACAAATGTCACCTCCGCCGGTCAGCTGGCGGCGGTGCCGATAATTGCGGGCGGCGGATCGCTGTTTGAGCTGGCGCTGACGCAGTTTGTTATCAATATGCGCTATTCGCTCATGTCCGTATCGCTCTCGCAGAAGCTCGGAAAAAGCGTAAGATTGATTGACAGATTTTTAATATCGTTTGTCAATACAGATGAAGTTTTTGCGGTCGCTATTTCAAAGGGCGAGCCGCTCGGCAGAAAATATCTCTACGGACTCACCCTGACTCCATATCTCGGCTGGAGTCTCGGCACTCTTCTGGGTGCGGTCGCAGGAAATATCCTGCCCGCAATGCTCGTCTCCGCCCTTGGAATCGCGATATACGGAATGTTTATAGCGATAATAGTTCCGCCCGCGAAAAAGAGCCTGCCGACTCTGCTCTGCATATTGACTGCAATCGCTCTGAGCTGTGCGTTTAAATTCGTTCCCGTGCTCTCGAAAGTACCGAGCGGATTCGCTATAATTATCTGCGCCGTTGCGGCGAGCGTGCTGTTTGCGCTCGTGGCTCCGATAAAAGAGGAGCAGACAGAGGAGGTGAGCGCCGATGAATAACTACATTCAGTTTTTCTCCGGTCTTGCCGTCATGGCGGGAGTTACATATCTCGTCAGGATGCTCCCGCTCGTCTTGGTCAAAAAGAAAATAGAAAACAGATTTTTAAATTCTTTTCTCTATTATGTCCCGTATGCGGTGCTCGCCGTTATGACAGTCCCCGCGATATTCTCATCCACAGCGAGTCTCCCGAGCGCAATAGCGGGCTTTGTTGTAGCTTCGATTCTCGCATATTTTGAGCGCGGCCTGCTGACTGTCGCCGCTGCGTCCTGCGCCGCCGTGTTCATAGCGGAGCTGATAATGAAATTCATTCACTGAGGTAATATAAAATGGTACTGCGCGAAGTTTCTAAAATAGATGTAAACTATGTAAAAAAGCTATATAGAGAGGCTTTTCCGATAAGAGAGAGAATGCCCTTTTCGAGGCTCTTAAAATTACAGAAGAATAATATAATAAAAATGTTCGCCGCATATGAAAACGGCGAATCATGCGCTCTCGCGATAACCTGCACGGGCAGTAAATCGGTACTTCTGATGTACCTCGCCGTTAACGAAAACAAGCGCGGTCAGGGGCTGGGCTCAAAAATCATTCCCGCTCTGTGTGAGACTTTCCCGCGCCGCAACCTCCTGCTCGAAATAGAAAAGCCGGACGAAAACAAACCGATGACCGTTCGCAGAAAGGAATTTTATCTTCGCTGCGGACTACGCGAGACGGGGACTGAGATATCTCTTGCCGGAGTTCCGATGGAAGTTCTCATAAAGGGCGACGGCGAGTTCGACAAATACGAATATATGGATATCTACCGCAAGCACTTCGGAAGACGAATGGCGAAGCTGCTGCTGAAAATCAAATAAATTAAGCCGGAAGATTTTTCTTCCGGCTTTGCTTTTTATATATTTATTGTCTCTTCAACCGGCTCTGATTCAATCGCCGTCTCTTCGATTTCAATGGTCTTTTTCTTTTTGCTGTTAAACACGCCGTCAAGCTTTTTGCACAGTGCGTTCACTCTTATCAGCCTGAAAAGCTGTATTCTCAGAAGGTCTATTACTATACATATTATAAATACAGCAAGCGAAATGCCTATTATGCCGAGTATGATAACAGCCGGGTTCTCTTTGTTGAGAAAATCCGCAATGCCGCTTATCACATAGTCAAAAACAAACGGATTGGTGTGTATGAGATAAACTCCGAGCGCGGCGGGCGTTATAAAATTTATGAATTTTTCGCCTTTTTCCCCGAAGCTGAACTTTGAGAAGAAGATAAAAAGAAAAACTGCGCAGAGAACAACAAACGGTGAGGTATATTGAAGATAATTCACATTGACTTTCAAAAAGTTCTTTATTACAAATTTAAAATAAAAGCTGAAGAAGAAGCTGACTGCGGCGCAGAGAATATATAAAAGCAATGATATATGCTTTTTCATTTTTTCGCCGACGCGGTATTTTTTCATATATGCGCCGAGCAGATACATTATTGCGAGCCACAGCGCGCTGTAGCCGTTGTTGAGCTTGAATGAATCTTCCCTTATTAAATAAGCAAGAGTTGACAGCACAAAAATGCAGCCGAGCACTGTTTTGAATATAGTTTTATCCGCTTTCTCCGCAAAAGAATTGAGCGCCGGGATGAACAGATACATAAAGAAATAAGACGTCATGTACCAATACTTTCCCGACACTATCGGGAAAAATGAAAACACGATATTCTTCGCGCTGAAAAGCTCCAAATGAGTGGGTATCATTATCGCGGAGATAACAACACTGTAAAACAGCACCTCAAACCATAATTCGGCTATGCGAGAAATTCTGAGCTTCTTTTCATACATCAGATAGCCCGTTGTTATCGCATAGCAGTTTACGGCACAGAAATTCATGTTCTGCAAAAAATATGCGCCGAAAAAACGGGCGCCCACAACATTATAGACCACTCCTCCTCTGCCTATAACATGGAGCACCACTATCATGAACATTGAGAAAAGCTTGAAAAGATTTATGCCGCTGTTGATCTTTTTCATTTGTTGTTCCTCATTCAGATGTTTGAAAGACTGTCAACATATTCCGTTCGCTTGAGCAGCGTTGACGACGATATCTGTGAAATATAGACGTGCGTTTTTTGGTCTCTGCCGATGCAGACTATAAACGATTTCGGAAGATCGGTGCAGACATTCGTGACGCATCCGTCCTTTTCGGCCTTCGCGAGATAGTCGCGCGTGGCTTTTGAGACGGTCGAAGTGTCAAGGTCAAATATCCCGACTATCTCGTCCATGCTCACGACCTTGTCCTGACCGAGATGAAGATACATCAGTCTCCCTCCTCATATTTCATTTATACTGCCGTCCGTCATTTCAAACGCCTTGCCTTTTTGCAGCCGCAGCAGCTGGGACGGATCGCAGCAGGTTATAAAAACCTGCCTTTTTCCGAGGCGTTCGAGCAGCAGTTCCTGACGCCCGTCGTCAAGCTCGCTCATAACATCGTCGAGCAGGATTATCGGGCTTTCGTCCGTGATTTTTTCGAGTATGTCCGCTTCGGCTAATTTCAGCGAGAGGGCGCAGGATCTCTGCTGACCCTGCGAGCCGTAGATGCGGGCGTTTCTGTTGTTTATAAAAAATGAAAGATCGTCTTTATGCGGGCCTGTGCCGGTAAACTGGCGGCGGATATCGGTCTCGCGGCTTTTTTCAAGCTCGTCGAGCATAGTCTGCGCAGCCGTCTGTTCATCAAAATCTGTAGCTTTGCAGAATGTATCATATCTGACCGTCAGCTTTTCGCGCCCGGCGGTTATTCCGGAATAATTTTCAGCAGCCTGCTTTTTTATCATGTCGAGATATTCAAAGCGGTAGCGAAGTATTTTTGCTCCGAGTGTTGATAACTGCGCGTCCCATGAGAAGAACATATCGGAGCTGATATTCCCGCTCGATGCCGCCTGGCGCAGCAGCGCGTTGCGCTCTGAAAGAGTTTTGATATATTTTGAAAGTATCCCGGCATAGTTTGGTTTGACAATGCTTATCGCTATGTCTATAAATTTTCTGCGCTCGCCCGGTCCGTCCTGGACTATAGACAGCGTTGCCGGGGAAAACAGCACAGCAGGAAACTCGCCGATAAGTCTGCGCGGAGTGTCTTTATGAACGCCGTTTATCCACACATTCTTTTTATCCGTCAGTTCGAGCCGCGCCGTCTGATCTCTGTCAAATGCAAAAAAGCTTATATCGAGCATACTGCGCTCGCAGTTCTCTCGTATAAGCTGGGAATTTTTCCTCGTCCTGAAGCTGTGACAGCCGGTGAAGAGCCAGATACTCTCGATGAGATTCGTCTTACCCTGACCGTTTTCGCCGAAGATTATATTTATAGACCTGTCAGGCGAAATTACTGCATTTTCAAGATTGCGGAAATCTTTTGCATTGTGCTGTGTTACATACATATCAGATAACTTTGTATATTTTGTGTTCAAACTCAGCCGTATCTCCCGGACGGAGCTTCTTGCCGCGCGAAGTGCAGACTTCGCCGTTGACTTTCACTTCTCCGTCCTGGATAACGAACTTTGCGTGTCCGCCGGTCACAACTGCATCGCAGAGCTTCAAAAAAGCGTCGAGGCGAATAAACTCGGTGTCTATCTTTTTCTCCGTGACCGGTTTCTCTTTTATTCTGACTTTGAGTTTTTTAACCATTTCTATCCTTCTTACTCAGTCTTTATTCTAACGGGCAGCACGAGGAACAGGAAGCTGTCGCCCTCGGGCGGAAGGATTATTATCGGCGAGACGGGTCCGTTAAGCTTGAAGTTGACTTCGTCCGTGTCCGCAACGCGCAGAGCGTCAGTCAGATACTTGTTATTGAAGCCTATTTCAACATCGTCGCCGTCTATCTCAGCCGAGACGCTGTCGCTCGCAGTACCGAGCGAGGTGACGCTCGAGAGCCTTATCATATTGTCGGCAAAAACGCACTTAATGGGGCTCTTGTACTTCTCGCTGATAATAAGCGAAGCGCGGTCGATCGAATTTATCATATCGCGGGTGTTGACTCTGACTCTTGTTGTGCATTTGGGCGGGATAGCGGATTCATAATTCAAGAACTCGCCCTCAAGAAGTCTTGAAACGACGCTGTAAGAGCCTATTTCAAAGACTATATGTCTCTTGCCGACTCCGAGCGAGATAGTTCCGTCATCGTCGTTCATAAGCTTCATTATTTCAGAAAGAGTCTTCGCGGGGACAATAAATGAGATATCGTCGCCGGAATAATCTATATTCTCTTTTCTGACGGCGAGTCTGAATCCGTCGATTGCAATGAGCTTCAATATATTGCCACTGATGTCAAACTTGACACCTGTGTGAACGACCTTGCTGTCGTTGACCGCGACGGCGAATATAGTCTGCCTGACCATATCTTTTAAAACGCCCTGATTGATAACAATAGGATATCCGCCGGAGACTGACGGGAGCTCGGGATATTCCTCCGCGCTCATGCCGATAAGCGAATATTTCGCGTTGCCGCTGACGATGCTTGCAAGAAGTCTCGCATCGGACTCGAAGCGCACGCTCTCGCCGGGGAGCTTGCGCAGAATGTCACAGAGAATGCGGGCGTTGATAATTATAGAGCCCTCTTCTTCGACTGTCGCCTTTATTGCGGTATTTATGCCGAGTTCAAGGTCATAGCCCGTGAGAATGAGCTGACCGCTGACTGCTTTTATGAGAATACCTTCTACTGCGGGTATCGACGTTTTGGTCGATACTGCTCTCTGCACGTTGAGGCAAGCCTCGGAGAGCTCCGCTGTGCCGCAAACAAATTTCATGAAAGATCCTCCCTGTCTGTGAATAAATAAATATTATATTTAGTAGTAGTAGTAGAGGGTGTTGAAAGTGAGGAAAAGTGCCTCTGTCCCTTTACTGTCAATGAAAACGAGATTTTGAGTTTTCCACATCGGATGAGGAAAGATTTTACTTTTCCACACCCTTAAAAACACCGATGTGGAAAATGTGGAAAACTGATATGTGGAAAACTAAAAGAATGTGGAAAACTTTTCTTTTTATCAGAGCTCTTTTCTGCCCTCGATAGCCTTTGTGAGAGTGAAATTATCGGCATATTCAAGATCCGCGCCGACGGGGATTCCGTAAGCAAGGCGCGACACTTTCACTCCGAGCGGCTTTACGAGCCTTGAGATAAACAGAGCCGTGACATCGCCCTCGGCTGTAGGATTAGTAGCCATGATAAGCTCTTTTACTTCGCCGTCGCCAAGTCTGTTGACAAGCTCTTTTATGCAGAGATCGTCGGGACCGACTCCGTTCATCGGGGATATCAGCCCGTGGAGAACGTGATATACTCCGCCGAACTCGTGTGTGCGCTCGATAGCCATGACCGCTTTCGGGTCTTCGACAACGCAGATAACGCTCTTATCCCTCGACGGGCTCTTGCATATCGGGCAGAGCTCAGCGTCTGTCAAATCACAGCATACTGGGCAGCGATGAATTTTTGTCTTCGCTTCAACTATCGTGTCGGCAAATTCTTTTGCCTGCTCGTCCGTCATCGAAAGAATGTGATAGGCGAGCCTCTGGGCATTTTTTCTGCCGATTCCCGGCAGGCGCTCAAACTGCTCTATCAGTCTCGCGAGCGGAGCGGCATTGTTCTGCGCCATATCAGAAAAGTCCGGGGATGGAAAGTCCGCCCTTGGCGCGCTCCATGCCCTGCTCCATAGCGTCGTTAGCCTTGCGCACGCTCTCGTTGAAAGCGGCGATTATCAGATCCTCGAGCATCTCCGGCTCTTCGGGGTCGATTATCTCGGGAGCCATCTTGATAGAAACAGCCTCGTGGCGTCCGTTGACGGTCACTTCGACCGCTCCGCCGCCTGCGCTCGCAGTGAACTCGGTCTCTTCGACCTCCTGCTGGACGCGGGCCATCTCCTCCTGCATCTCCTGGATTTTCTTCATCATATTTGCACTGCCGCCCTGCTGGGCGCCGGGGATTCTTGCTTTCATGATTATTTCTCCTTACTTCAACTGTTTTTGAAATCGTTTATTTTTTTTATAAGCCCTTCGAGCGGGTCTTTGCCGCTGTGCTGTTCGGGGGCTTTATAAAGACCTATTTTATACCGTTTGCCGGTGACTGCGAAAATCGCTTTCATTAAGAGCACCGCGTGGGTGTCCTGCTTGATGAAAGATGAGAGCGCGGGATTCTCGCTCTTTATAAGTATAAAGTTGTCGCGCTCATATCCGCTCGCTCCGTTGAGTATTCCGTGGAGCGGCGCATCGACTTTCTGAAGCTCGTCCATGACTTCCGCCCAGCGGGAGAATTGAATTGTCTCGCCGTTCGTGCCCTCGGGTGAGGGTGCGGGAGCGTGGTGTTCGGCAGGAGCTTCCGTTTTCGGCTCTGGAGCCTTTTCTGTTATGACAGCTTTCTGCGGCTCGTGAGCTTTTTTCACTTCTTCCGCTTTTATCTGCGGACGAGGCTCGGAAACGGCTGTTTTAATTTGTTCCGGAGCTTTCGGCTTGTTTTCAACGGGCGCAGCACTGCTTGCCGCCGTGAAATTGCCGGAAGCTAACTTCGCTTCGAGCGCGGATATTCTTCTGAGCAGAGCGTCGTTTTCCGAATCGAGCGACTCGGAGCAGAGCTTCACGAACGCCATTTCGAGCGGTATTCTCTTATTCGACGTGCGCTTTATCTGCGAGAGTGTGTCTTCGATAATATTCAAATCATAGAGCAGCTCTTCGAGCGGCAGCTTTTCCGCAAGAGCTTTCAGAGATTTCAGTTCATCGTCTGTAGCTATTAAAATGCTGTCCGCATTCTTGACCGTCTTGACTATCATTAAATCGCGCAGGTGGAACATGAACTCGGAGCAGAGGCGCTCCATATCGCAGGAGTTCATGTGCAGCTCGTTGATTATTCCGAGAGCTGAAGCGCAGTCCTTTTTGATTATGCATTCGGACAGGCGCATCAGATAATCGCGCCCTGCGAGTCCCGCGCTCTTTGTAACGACTTCGCTCGTTATATGTTCGTCAACGGCGCAGCATCTGTCGAGCAGCGAGAGCGCATCGCGCAGCGCTCCGTCGGCGACTTTCGCTATCAGAGCGGCGGCGTCCTCGTCGAGAGTGATATTCTCATGCTCGGCGACATATTGGAGTCTCGCGCAGATATCCTCGGGCGTTATTCCCTTGAAATCAAATCTCTGGCAGCGCGAAAGAATAGTCGCGGGGAGCTTGTGGACTTCGGTAGTTGCGAGGATAAATATAACATGCTCCGGCGGCTCTTCGAGAATTTTCAGAAGAGCGTTGAACGCGCCGGTCGAAAGCATATGAACCTCGTCTATAATATAGACTCTATATTTCGCTTTGACAGGAGTGAAGTTCGCTTCGTCGCGAAGATCGCGGATATTGTCAACGCCGTTGTTTGAAGCGGCGTCTATTTCAATAACATCGAGCACAGAGCCGTTGTCGATGCCGCGGCATATCTCACACTCATTGCATGGGTCGCCGTCATGCGGCGAGAGGCAGTTGACCGCCTTTGAAAGAATCTTCGCGCAGGTGGTCTTGCCCGTTCCGCGCGAGCCGGTGAACAAATAGGCGTGGGCAACCCTGCCGCTGATGAGCTCATTCTTGAGCGTCGCGGTTATATGGGGTTGACCGTAGACCTCTTCAAAAGTCTGCGGACGCCATTTTCTGTAGAGCACGCGGTACATAACAGACCGTCCTTTAAAAATACTTTTTGATAAAGCAAAAACGAGCCTTTATCTTGGTCATGCGGCGGGCAGGCGGACTGTGGCGCACAGTGCAGACCGCTTAATGCTGCTCGGTTCCCCGCCTGACATGGTTCACGGCGCCCCGCCGCACAGGACCCGCCACGCCACATGACCAAAACAAAGCCTCGCTTAAGATGCTTATCAGGTTACTAAGATATTATAATATATATTTGAATCAATTACAAGTGCTATATACTATAATAATATGCAAAATTTTTTCTTTCCGGGGTTGTGTAATTTACCTTGAAAACTAAACAGAGAAGATTTGCTTTTTTAAAAGCCTGATTTATAAACAGATAATTACATCTCCCGTCAATATTCCGCCGATTTGTTTTATAAGCAATGTTTTCTGCTTTTCATGAGTAAACAAGTATGATATAATAAAAATATGTATAAGAAAGGAAGTCTTATCATGACAAAGCTCAAGAAATTCGGCGGAAAATATAAAGACGAGACCGTTGAGAGAATAGCGCGGTACTTCGGATTCAGCGCGGGTCTGCATTTCGGCACGGACAAGCCGGACGAGAGCCGGATGAAAGCGGCGAAAAAGACGCTCAAAGAATGGACTCACGGAAACGACGAATTATTTGTGATAGTTGACGAAAAAGACACAGTCGGCTTTGTCCATATAAATTACCGCACGGGCAACACCGCGTGGATCGAGGATATCTATGTTGATGAACTGAGACGCGGACAGGGAATCGCAACGCGCGTTATCGGACTTGCGGAGGATAAGATAAAATCCCACAGGGGCTATACTTCGATTTGCCTCGAGGCTTCGCCCGATAACAAAGCCGCGCTCGCGCTCTATCATAAGCTCGGTTATATCACGCTTGGCATGATAACCGTGCGCAAAGAGATATACAAAAACGACAAAAAGAACGAGACCGAGCTTTTCGGACTGACTTATAAATACTGAGGTGCAGCATGGAATACAAATTCAATCATTTTAATTTCAACGTAAAAAATCTCGACGAGAGCATAAAATTCTATAACGCAGCTCTCGGACTCAAAGAAATCCGCCGCAAAGAGGCGTCCGACGGCTCTTTTACAATAGTTTTCATGGGCGACGGCAGCGGAAATTTTTCTCTTGAGCTCACCTGTCTCAAGGATCACCCGCAGGCATATGACCTGGGCGAATGTGAATTTCATCTCGCGCTGACTGCGGACGACTACGAGGCCTCGCTCAAAAAGCACAAAGAGATGGGCTGCGTCTGCTATATAAACGAGGGCATGGGGATATATTTTATCGCCGACCCGGACGGCTATTGGATAGAGATAATCCCGAAGAGGTAAGCTATGACAAAAAAGCAAAAGGCCGCCCTCGCTGTGGCGGCGCTCGAAAAAGAATATCCCGATGCTCTGTGTTCGCTTGAAGAAAAAGAGCCTTACCGTCTGCTGATAGCGGTCAGACTCTCGGCTCAGTGTACCGACGCGCGGGTAAATTTAGTCACCCCCGTGCTCTTTGAGCGATTTCCGACGCTCGAGAGTCTCGCTTTCGCCGATGTTGCCGAGGTCGAGGAGATAGTCCACCCCTGCGGTTTTTTCCGCGCAAAGGCGAATGACATAGTCTCGATGAGCCGGATGCTCATTGAAAAATATGATTCCAAAGTGCCGGACACTATCGAAGAGCTTGTCAAGCTCCCGGGAGTCGGCAGAAAGACCGCAAATTTAATAGTCGGCGATGTCTACGGCAAGCCCGCAGTCGTTGCGGACACGCATCTTATCAGAATAACAAATTTGCTGGGACTCGTTGACACAAAAGACCCCGCAAAAGTAGAAAAAGAGCTGAAAGCTCTGCTCGATCCGAAAAAGAGCAACGATTTCTGCCACCGCTGCGTGCTCCACGGCAGGGCGGTGTGCATCGCACGCAGACCGAACTGTCCCGCCTGCGTGATGAATGAATTTTGCAGCTATTATTTAAAGCAGAAATGATATCAGCGCCGTCACCGCAGCTCCCGCGAGCGCGGAGCAGGCGAATTTCAGCGCGGAGATAATTTTTCTCTTCCTGAGCTTGCTTGCCGGAGGGATACCTGCGCTGTCGGCTATCAGACCTGCCCGCTCACGCAGCGTGCCCTCGCTCGTTGCGGCGTATTCGGGTTTGACGAAAAACAGCACTTTTTCAAAATATTCGCATTTGGTCTGCGTTATCTCTATGACCTGACGGTTCACACCTTTTATCATTTTTTCTTGCCCTCCGAATGTCATGTGTTGATTATTTTTGACTTTTCGGGCGTGAAATATACCGACGGGCGGAGAAAAGCCGATTATACGAACTGTAATCACACTTTCGCGCGTGATATGTGGAAAACTATGTGGAAAATGTTGATAACTTCTTTAAAAACGCTTGAAAAACCTTGACAAGCTGATGTGGATAGATAAATCAAAGTCGAAAATATATACAATTTGTTATATTTTCTTTACTTTTGAATTTGAATATATTTCGCTTATATAACAAAAGGAGCGGATTTGAGTTGGATTGTGACAAAATTTTGCAGACGGACGGCGGAAGCGTAATAACCGGGCTTCGCTGTTTCAGCCTGCCGTTGATACTCGACTGCGGTCAGGCGTTCCGCTGGAGCGAAAATGCAGACGGCAGCTGGAGCGGAGCGGCGATGAACCGCGAGCTCAGATTAAAGCAGGACGGAGATAGATTATTTTTTGAAAACACAACGCCCGATGAAATAAAAAATATATGGATAAAATATTTTGACCTCGACCGCGATTACACCGCGATATGCGAGCGCCTGAGCGCGGACGAAAATCTCAAAACAGCGTGCTCGGAGTATCCGGGGATAAGAATATTAAAACAGGACGCGTGGGAGACGCTCTGCTCGTTTATTATTTCTCAGAATAATAACATACCGCGAATAAAGGGCATAATCGGCAGGCTCTGCGAAAACTTCGGAGATAAACTCCCGGGCGGGGGATATTCATTCCCGTCCGCCGAAAAATTGGCTTCTCTCGAATCGGACGACCTCGCGCCGCTGAGAGCAGGCTTTAGAAATAAATATATAATCGACGCCGCGCGCAAAGTCGCGGGCGGTGAAGTAAATTTATCCGCGCTCAGAAATGCTTCGGACGATGAAGTGCGCGAAAGCCTGTTAAAAATAAAAGGCGTTGGCGCGAAAGTTGCGGAGTGTACTTTATTATTCGGCTTCGGGCGCGTCGATGCGTTCCCGATAGATGTCTGGGTGCGCCGCGTTGTCGGCGAACTCTACCCGAACGGACTGCCCGAGTGTATGGACGGAGTGCGCGGAATAGCACAGCAGTATCTGTTCCATTGGCGCAGGCACTTTGAGGAGGACGAAACGAAAAATGCAGGCTGATATTCTCTCCGCCGAGGAGATAAAAAAATATCTCACAAAAGAGCGAAAAAATAATATCGCCGTCTTTGATACGGTGGATTCGACGAACACTGTCTTAAAAAATTGGTGCGCCGAGGGAAAAGCAAAACCCGGCGACTGCGTGACCGCCGACTGCCAGACGAAAGGGCGCGGCAGGCGCGGCAAGAGATTTGAATCGGACAAAGGGGTCGGAATTTATCTCTCTTTTTTGCTCGGCACGGGCGATGCGACCCCGGATGAGATAAGCGAGATAACAGCTTGGGGCGCGGTTGCGGTGCGCCGCGCGATAGAAAAAGTCTGCCATGCGGGAAGCAAAATAAAATGGGTCAACGACATAGTCTGCGGCAGGATGAAAATATGTGGCATACTCACAGAGATGACTGCGGCGGGTCCTGTGATGGGGATCGGCATAAATGTGAATCAAAGCGAAGACGGCTTTTCGCCCGAGCTTCGCAATATCGCTTCGTCTCTGAAAATAATATGCAAAAGAGAATTTTGCAGGGCGCAGATAATCGCCGCCGTTATCGAAGAGCTCGATTTGATAAACGCGGGATTCCCGGAAAAAAGAGAGGAATATTTAAAAGAATACCGCGAGAACTGCGCCGTTATCGGCGAGGAGATAAGCATCGAGCGCGGCGGAGAAATAAAAAAAGGTCGCGCTGTTGAAATCGCCGAAAATTTCGGGCTTGAAGTTATTTTCGAAAACGGAGAGCGCGAAGTAATAACCGGCGGCGAAGTGAGCGTAAAAGGATTTTACCCGGCTGATAATACCGGGAGAGAATAAATTGACGGAGGGTACAAAATGAACAAACACAGAAAAGGGCTCTATATTATTTCAGGACTTTTCTATCTTTTCTTCTCGGGCGCGCTCGCGCTTTATCCGACCAAGATGACGGTCGGCGCTACAATTTCGATGATAGCGGGCGCGGTTCTGACGCTCGCGGCGGCAGTTTCTTCATTTATACTTGCGGCGCAGTCCGGCAAGAATCCGAAGGATTCCGCAGTCCGCACTGTTGTTATGCCGATATGCTTCGTCGGCTTCGCGGTAATTCTCGCGGCGGATATCATAAACACCGCCGTGCATTTTGAAACGGCGTTCGACGCAGCCAGAATCATAGCGGAACTGATAGGCGCGGCGGGACACATTGCCGCAGCCGTTATCATGTTCAAAAATAACATGGTATTTATCAGAAGAAACAAGACTGCATATGCCGTGTTCGCCGCGATGACCGGAAATCCCGCTTCCATATTTGTCTCCGGCGCGTTCGCGCGCGAAAGAGCAGACGGCGAATGCAAAAAGCTCCGCAAGGCGGGCGTTATCGAGCTTATCGTCGGCGCGGTAATTATCGTTGCGGCATACATAATAACCAATCTCACTCTGCCGAACGACGCATATCGCGCGGCGACCGATTGGCTGTTCCTCTGCCTGACTCTCGTTACCGACATGGGTCTTGCACTCATCGCCGTCTCGACCCCGAAAGATAAAAAGAAAAAGGCGAAGAAAAAATGAACAGACGAAACATACTTCTCTATACCCTCGCGGGCGTGTTTTCTGTTATCGGCGCGCTGACAAACGGCATCTCGCCGTTTTTAGCCGGCAGCCCGGCGGCGGAAAAAATCGTCTCGCTGTGTTTGGCGATTATATTAATACTCATAGGCGTTTCGGCGATAACCGCATCGTCGCGAATCAAGAAGAGCGGGAACGCAGACTTACGCCTGACGGAAAAAATAATGCCCGCTTTGCTCTGCGTTATGGCGGTGTTTATATTAGCGGATGCGGCGGTGTGCATACCGAACTTCGACGGGCTCACGAGCGGAGTGCGCATAGCGGGGGATATAATAAATGCAATCGGCTTTGCGTCCTGCGGCATCCTGATGCTCAAAAACGACAGAAACGAAAAGAACACGGTGCTGTATATTATACTCTCCGTGCTCTCCGGCAGCATCTCGCCGATAATGATAACCGCGGCGTGGCTCGCGCTCCCGTATGACCCCGACCGCGAGCGCTCGCGCAGAAAAGCACGAAACGGACTGATAATAGCGTTCTTCGTCGTTCTCGTGACATATGCGGCGGTCTATATTGCGCTCGGGCAGGAGACGGCGCAGAACATCGGACTCTCGGAGCTATATATAAAAGTAATGTCGGCGCTGTTCGTCGCGGTTATTGCTGTGTTCGCGTTTATCCCCTCGTCAAAATACAAACGCAGAGACAGCGCGGAAAAATAAAATATTCATGCAGCTTCGTTTCGGCAGATGCGCCGGAATGAAGCTGTTTTTTTATTTCGGAATATTGCGGAGTGTATAGATTTTTATGCACCGACGCCGCGAGCGGACACGAATATAAGAGCTGTCCATAAGGGCAGATATCATTTAACCCGATAAGCTTGCACAATTCTATTGGTGCGCATTTGTAGGGTGCGGCGACCTCGACGCACCGATGCCGCGCAAGCGGCACGAAATCTTTGCAAAGATTTATCCCGCCGACCGTAGGGGCGAACTTCGTTCGCCTATCGAAAATTACGCAGTTTTTAGACAACATATTTCGTAGGGACAGCCCTTGCGGCTGTCCGATATCGGCGAAGCCGATACAAAGTTATAGCAATTGCGGATTATTGATAATTGGCTACTAC
>JBNMIN010000043.1:0-17226 GCA_050873305.1 Oscillospiraceae bacterium | reverse complement strand
GGAGATAGCCGACGGGTTCGTTAAAGAAGTGCCGAACTCGAAGCCCAAGGGCGAGCTGCCGACGCTGAGCGCCGACTACAAGAGCTATCTTGTGACGGATAACGGCAAGAACAAATATGTCAGCATCGTGTTTGAGATAAAGACCGACATCCCCGACAAGAGCATCAAGACGGACAGCATAGAGACGCTCGTCTTTGACATCCCCTCCGGCAAACAGCTGAGCGCGGACGATATTTTTGCTGACGGATACGAGAAAATCGCCAGCACGCGGGTTGTATCTTATTTCACCGCCAACCGCCTGTTCAACGCGGGCGTGGGTTCGGATAAGTTCAAGCAGAACACCTCAGCCGACAAGAAGAACTTCACAAAATTCTCGATAAGCTCCGACAGCTTGACATTCTATTTTGACTCCGGCGTTCTCTTCGACGAAGACAAAGGCTGCGTTGAGGCAGTGTTCCAGCTCAATGATATAAAGCCGATATTCTCGGCAGAAGCCGCAAAGGTTCTGCTCGGCGCAGAGGCAGTCACGGAAACCACACAGCAAAGTTCAGCCAAGCCTGAGAGCACAACGCAGCACAAAAAACCGAATCTCCCCGCAGGGGTCAAATATATCGCGTTCACATTTGACGACGGTCCGAGCAAGATCGCGACCAACCGAATCCTCGACACGCTCCAGAAATACAACGGCAAGGCGACCTTCTTCGTCCTCGGCACGCGCGTCGGAAGCTACTCGGCAGAGGTCAAGCGCGCCTACTCGATGGGGTGCGAAATCGGCAGCCACTCATGGAGCCACGCGAATCTCAGAAAGATAAGCGCGCAGGAGCGCAAGCAGGAGATAAACAAAACGAATGCCATAGTCAAAGAGGTCATCGGCGTTGAGCCGACTCTGTTCAGAGTCCCCTACGGCGACTATAAGGGAATTCAGAAAGACTTCGACCTCCCGCTCATCCAGTGGTGCATTGACACCGAGGACTGGAAATACAAGGACAGGCAGGGGTCCGGCAGAACCGAGGCTCAGCGCAACGCGGACATGCAGAAGATAATCTCCTCCGTCGTTAACCATGCGACCGGCGGCGAGATAGTCCTCATGCACGATCTCTACGACATGACCGCCGACGCATTCGAGCAGATAGCCGCCGAGCTGCACGCCGAGGGATTTGAATTCGTCACCGTCCACGAGCTCTACAGCATCTACGGCAAGACGCTCGAACCCGGAAAAGTCTACTTCTCGCCCAAACAGTAAAAATTTAAATCCAAGCTGTGTTTTGCAGCTTGGATTTTTTTGTTTGGGGTTGTTATAAATTGGGATTTGCAGTTGTAAATATTGGCAATAAACAGCTGTCGTAATATTATAAAGTGTAAAACAAACAAGCTCAGGCGCGGAGAACATCACCATGCCTGAGCTTTTGATATTATTTCTTTCTCTTCTTTCCGGCTATCGGCAGCATTGCCGCGCCGGCAAGGAGGGTTATTGCGGAGACTGCTATCGGCGCGCCGGTCTGCGGGGTCAGCGGAGTTTTTCCGCTGCCGTCTGACGCGCTGCCGGGCGTATTTTTCTTGCCTGACAGGAACACATAGTTGTCGTATTCGCTGTCGCTCATCGCCGTAAATGTAAACGTGCGGCTCTTGACGAACGGTATCTGACCGTTCTTGAGCGAATAGACGACCGTTACGGTGAACGGCTCGGTGCTCTTGGGCAGGAAATGCTTTTTGAATTCTATCTCGCAGCTCTCGCCGACTTTAAGAACGGTTCCGTTCTTCGCCGAGAGGTCAACATCCATGCCGTCCGCCTTGACGCTGATTATCTCGGTGTCGTACTGCTCCGAGAGGCTCTCGATGGTCAGCGCGGTGTCCTTCGAAGTGTGGAAGCCCGACGGGGACTTGTCGAACTTGACATAGAGTCCGTTCGCGGGGTTCTGACCGAGGTTGAACTGCGGGAACTCGGGATCGGAATAAACATCCGTTATTCTGTCCGTGAAGAAGAACGTCAGATAGAAATTCCTCGTGTATCTGTCCCACGGGCACATTCCGTGGAACTGACCGTTGACGAACCAGGTGTTCTCGGGCAGATACGCACAGCTCGCATCGATATCACGCTCGGGCGAGATATGCCAGTGAGTCGGGTCATTGCAGACCGTGTTCTGCTTTTTGTAGTCCGCCGGGAACTTCTCGCCGAACGGGGCGCAGTATGCGCCGGACGCCGAGTGGACGTCGATAATATAGTCGGAGTTGACTCCGGTGCTCGTGCCGATATCGTGCTCGGTATTCGCGATTATCGCTATCTTTGTGCCTGCGTCCTGAGCGCGCTTCAAGCCCTCGCTCATGTGAGCCATGGCGTTGTAGTGCATCTCGTCGCTCTTGGCTATCAATCCGGCATTCTCGACGGGGTCGAGATATTTTGCCTTGAACTCCTCGTACTTGTCGGGGGGAACGAAATCCCAGACGCTGCCGAAGTTTATAACAACATCGAGCAGATACTGATGAAGAATATCGTTGAACGCCTGATTGAGGCGGTCGAAGCCAAATGCCTCGACGAGCCACTCGTATTCATACTCCTTGCGGAAGCCTATCTCGACATATTCGATAAGGGTCGCGACATCGAAATGGATGTTGCCCTCGAACAGGTCAACGACGAGCTGAGTGCCGCAGGTCGCGGGAGCGTCCATTATCGCGCGGTCAACATCGCCCTTTGCGCCGTAATAATAGAGATATGTCGCGGTCAGCTGGCCGCCGTGGCTGAGTCCGTAGAGATTGACTTTCTTACTTCCGGTGAGCTCCTTCACTTCCTGAATGAACTTGTCGAGCTTGGCGGCGTTTTCGACCTGACCCATGCGCCAGTCCTCAGTGAAAGTGAAGTGGTTCTCCGCTCCGATGCGCTCGATGAGATCGGCCGAGATTTCTTTTTCGGCTATGTATTTGTCCTCGCCTTTTGCCTTGAGGACGGATGCGCGGGTGTTCGCCGCGCCCTCGGGATAAACTGAAAGATTATATTTCGAAGTACCGTCAGGATTGCAGCGCAGGGGTTCGAGCAGCTCGACTCCCGCCTCGCCGACGACCTTAACGAGCCTTTCATAATCGCCGAACGCCGCTCCGGCAAGACCGCCTGCGAGCTCGGGGATACGGGCTATAACTATCTTCTTGAGGTCATCCATATTGATGCCCCAGACCTGATGCTCGTTTTCGCCGCCGAGGTCATAGAACAGCGAGGGACCCGAATAGCCCTGAACGAGTATCAGCGGCGTTGCCTTATCCTGCGCGAAGACCGACATCGGCAGGATGCACAGCAGCATAACAACGCAGAGAATAGCAGATATTATTCTTTTCATGCCTTCTTCTCCTTGGTGACCTTTGCAAGGAAGATAAGCGGCACGATTATAAACACCGCGATTATAGCAGAGACGAGGAATATCGTCGGAATCGGGACGAGGGTGCTCTCGCCGTATTCGTTGAGCATGGTGCCCAGCTCATATCTGCCGGAGAACTCCGAAATAGTCCAGCTGCCGACCTTCGGTCCGATTATCATGGGCAGGGTGACGGTGAACAGAAGTCTGACGCCCTGGAACTGACCGACCTTATCCTCGGGAGTGTAATCGCGCACGGTGGCGTTGAGGATTATCATAAGAAGACCGTAGCCGAGGATCATAATAAGCGCAAAGAGCACGAAAGTGAGAAGCGTCTTTGCAAAGAAAACGGCGACGAGTCCCGCAACAAAGAGAAAGACTGCGGGGAAGACGAATATTCTCTTGCCGACCTTGTCGAGAAGCTTGCCGAGCAGTATGGTTACAACGACAAGACCGACAACAGCCGCCGCGCCGCCGATGATTATGGGCGTGGTTATCTGGAAGGTGTTGAGGTCAAATTTGAGATAATGCTGAACATAGATGAATATGTAGGGCATGAACACCTGAACTGCGGTGTTGAAGATGCAGGCGGACGCGAGGCAGAGATAGAGCGCCGCGTTGTTTTTTATAACCGACGGACGGAAGCCGTAGATAAGATCGCTGAAATAGTTTGTGCTCTGTTTTACACCCTTGCGCGGATCCTTGACCGAGAACAGACCGATGATTCCGCATATTGTGACGAGCGCGCCGAGGAACATGAAGCATGCGGGATAGCCTGCCGCCTCAACGCCGACGCCGAAAGCGACGGTGACTATAACGGTTGCGAACACGGGCAGAAGCGCCAGAACGGCTTCGGCAGTGCCGCGGTTTTCGGGAACGGTAACATCGGTGACCCACGCGTTGAACGCAGCATCGTTCGAGGTCGAGCCGAAGAAGGTCATGACGCAGTCCATGATGATAACGACGCAGACTGTTGCGGCGACGACCTTGGAGGTATCGGAGATATTGAAGAGCTTTCCGATATTCTCGCGCGAGATGAATGCGAACACGGCGACGGTGAAGCCCCAGATTATGTATCCGCCGCTGATGAAGACTTTGCGGCGGTCGAGCTTGTCGCTGAGAGTACCCATGATGAATGTGGTCACAACTGCGGCTATTGCAGACGCAGCGACCATCTTTGCTATATCGTCGGCTGTGCCGCCGATGTAGTTGAACAGGAATGTGTTGAAGTAGACGTTCTCAACAGCCCATGCGACCTGTCCGATGAAGCCGAACAGGATAATGTTGAAGAGAATCCGCCCTCCGAGCTTTTTCTTTTCCAATTGTATGTCCTCCGTTCCGGGGCGGATTACCGCGCCCCGATATATTTCACGGAATATAATACCAAATTACGGGCGGATAATCAATATATTTTTGTATATCTTTGTCAAATCGGTTTATTTTCGGAGAACTTTATTTTTGAAATCCGGGGTCTCCGTCATCCACACTGCACAGGACTGCCCGTAATACGGAACGACGAAAAATGCGGGCAGAATAAGCACACAGCTGATGAACCAAAGAATAAATCCCGCCTTGAATCGGGCGAAAGCGCGGCAGTGCCCGCGCATGATGCCGCGGCTTTGGCGCAGAGCCTGTTTTATCGAAACATCCGGATCGGCGGCGAGAATATACTCCGCCGCAGACCACGCCTGCCGCGCGCCGGAGCAGAATATACAGCCCGATATAAGCATGAGTATGCTCCCCGTGAGCACGGCGGCTATCGTCAGAATACCGACAGTTGACGAGAGAAGCATATATATTCCGCCCGCTGCAAGAGTCGCGCCCGGCAGGAGAAAGAATATCCACAAAGCGAGGTTCAACGCCGCGAGCGCGATATGCAGGCGGAGCGCAGAAAAGGCGCGTTTGCCGCGAAACCTTGCAGTGCACTCGGCGGCGCGGCGTTTTTGTCCCAGAGCACCGAACAGGAAATACCGCTTCATCCCCTGCCTCAGCGGCGCGATGAGAGCCGAGACGGCGAGTGTCAGCAAAAGGCACGCCGCCGCATTGACAGCGGGGCTGAGCAGCTTTGACACGGAAGAGAGCGCGGAGATCACCGCGGGGGCATTGAGCAGGAGCCGCGCCCCGGCGGTCATGAATCCCCCGGCGACGGCCGCCGCCGCGAGGCAGCCGAACATAACTGCGCCGCCCGCTCCCGAATCCGTCTGCGCCGCCCTGCCGCACACTCTTATCTGTGAATCCTTCATTTTTGTCACCGCCCGTTTTTGAGGATATTATTTCCCTGATTTTCCGTAAAATTCCTCCGGATAACAAAATAAGAAGAAAATTCATTTTACTTTTAAATTTATGTGATTTATACTATATATAATAAATAAAAAATCGGAGACGAAAATGAAGATAACGAGAAAAAGCGGCTCCACGCTTTGCGTTGACATTCACGGCATGCGCGAGCGCGAAGCAAAATTCCGGCTCGAGTCTCTAATCGAAAACGGCTCGGCGGATATAACGCGCCTTGAGATAATCCACGGCTTCAACAGCGGCACGGTTTTGCAGTCCCTCGTGCGAAGCGGGCTCGAATCGAAAAGAATAAAGGAAATTCGCCCGGGCGACAACTCCGGGCAGACAATAATAATACTTAAACAGGGAGAAAAATGATGAAGAAGAAAACAAAGGTACTTATCTGCGTGCTCTGCGCCGTTGCGATAGCGGGCGTTGCGGGCGGACTGTTCGCGAAGTTCCACACGAAGAAGATCCGCCCGAAGGAGACCGTCTCGATAAAGAGCGTCAGCGGGATAAACCTCGACGAGATAACGCTCACGGCGCACAGGGGTCTGAGCGCAATCGAGCCGGAGAACACTCTTCCCGCTTTCAAGGCGGCGTGCGAAGCTAAATATAACTATGTCGAGTTCGATATCGAGCCGACCTCCGACGGCAAATGGATAGTCATGCACGACGACGATCTCAAGCGCACGACGAACGGTCACGGCAAGATAAACAAATATACCCTCAACGAAGTCAGCGCGCTGAAAATCGACAACGGCGCGAATATAGAGAACTACACCGACCTAAGGCTCCCCACATTCGAAGAGACGATGGCTCTGCTCGACGAATACTATCCCGATGTAAAGCCCATGATTGAGATAAAGAGCATCGGCAAAGATAATCTCGACTCGCTCGTTGAATTTTTCAAAGACTACACCGCCAAGGGCAAGAGCACGATTGTTATCTCGTTCGACACAGACATACTCGATACATTATATAAAGAGTGCCCCGAGCAGACATACTGGCTGCTGACGAGCGAGCTTTCGGATGAGGCGCTTGACTTCTGCAAGAATCACGACGGTATGCGCGCGGCTTTCAACGGCAACAACCCGAAGAACACCGACAGCAGAATAAACGCCGCCATTGATATGGACATCCCGCTCGCCGCGTGGACGATAGACAACCCCGACACTCTGAAGCACCTCTATTCTCTCGGTATCAGATATTTCACAACAAATTGTATCACGCCTTAAAAAAATTTTTTAAAAAGTGTTGACAAACGGAGAAAGTATGATATACTAATAACAGTAATCATTACTGATTATGAACTGAGAGGAAGCAACATGAGATATTCGTCACAGCGTGATACTGTTCTGAAAGTCGTAAAAGCGGCTCGCGATCACCCGACTGCGGACACGATATATTCGCGTGTGCGCGCCGAGCTGCCGAAGATAAGCCTCGGCACCGTCTACCGCAACCTGAGCCTGCTCAGCGACATGGGGCTGATAACGACGCTCGAGACGCTCGACAAGAGCATCCACTATGACGGAAACACCGACTCTCACAGCCACTTCATCTGCGAGCGATGCTCAAAGATAATCGATCTCGGAGTCGAACGCGGACTGCCCGAAGATATTTCAGAGCTCGGGCTGCTCGTGCGGCACAAGAAGATCATCTATTACGGACTCTGTCCCGATTGTCAGCAAAACACGGCGAAGGATGACGACGCCGGAGTTTTACAATAAAAATAAAATTTTTTAAAGTGTAAAGGAGAAATCATTATGAAATTCGTATGTCCCGTTTGCGGTTATGTTTATGAAGGCGATTCTGTTCCGGAGGGCTTCAAGTGCCCCCTCTGCGGCGCTGCCGGAGAGAAGTTCATCAAGCAGGAAGAGGGCATGACCTGGGCTTCCGAGCACGTTGTCGGCGTTGCCAAGGACGTTGATCCCGAGATCCTCCAGGGTCTCAGAGACAACTTCGCAGGCGAGTGCAGCGAGGTCGGCATGTATCTTGCAATGGCGAGAGTCGCCCACAGAGAGGGCTATCCCGAGATAGGTCTCTACTGGGAGAAGGCAGCTTACGAAGAGGCTGAGCACGCAGCAAAGTTCGCCGAGCTCCTCGGCGAGGTCGTGACCGACTCGACGAAGAAGAACCTCGAGATGAGAGTTGAGGCGGAGAACGGCGCTACCCTCGGCAAGACCGAGCTTGCAAAGCTCGCAAAAGCAAAGGGTCTCGACGCTATCCACGACACCGTCCACGAGATGGCTCGTGATGAAGCGAGACACGGCAAGGCTTTTGCGGGTCTCCTCAAGAGATACTTCGGCGAATAATCTTTCGCATAAAAACCACACACATTCGCGGCGCACATCAAACGGTGTGCGCCGCGTTATTTTTATATAATCTTATCGGGACTTGAAAACGGCGGCGCAATATGCTACGATAACTCAAAGAGCAAGAATTGAGGAGAAAAGATGAAGGTAACCTGCGAATACTGCGAATCGGTCGTTGACGCCGAGAAGAACGACACCTGCCCCAACTGCGGCGCGCCGCTGGCGGACAGCCGAAAAGCAAAGGAGGCAGAGCTGCGCGAGGCTCAGAAGAAAAAAGAAGCCTACGAGCGCGAGGCGCGCGAGAAGCAGCACAAGCTCGAACAGGAGCGGATAGAAGCCGAGCGCGGCAAGATGATACTCGACGCGGTGACAAATGTCACGGGACGCGCACATTCGGTCAGAAATTCACGCGCGCTGAAAGCCGGATGCTTCATCCCGATAGCTGTAGTTGCGCTGATAATAATATTATCTATCGCCTTTTCGGTGATTCGTCAGATTTCGGGCGGCAGCGTTGACGATTTGCTTTCGGGAGTTGTCTCCGAAAAATTCTCCGACTACGAAGAGACGGAAGCAGTGCCCGAAAAGGTCGAAGTAAGCTTCGGCGAAAAGGCGGTCACGCCCATGTACACCGTGCTGTGCGACGAGATAAAGGAAGTCGACAGCTACCCGTGGACGGTACAGAAGGGCTACAGATATGTTGCGGTTCATCTCGTGCTGACGAACAACCTCAGCGAAGAAGAAAGCCTCAACGAAAAGACCGATTTTGTTGTCAACGGCATAGCGCAGGACAGCCGCTTCCTCTCGGGCTACAAGCGCATATCCTCGTCGCCCGTAACGGCGGGACTCTCGATAGACGGATATCTCATCTTCGAGATACCGACAAATATCACGACCGCACAGCTGAAATACGGCGACTACGTGACGATAAACATAAAGCCCTCGGACATCAAAAGCAAATAAAAAAAATCAGGCTCGGTGTGAATTGCACCGAGCCTTTATTTATACGGTTTTGTCTCGTCAGTCATGCCGAGGATGTAGTCGGTCGAAGTGTTATAGAGCCGCGCAAGGGACACCACAAACCGCGTCGGTATCTCGCGCTTGCCCGTCTCATAGTTGCTGTATACCCGCTGATCTATCCCGAGAAAAGCGGCAATCTCTTTTTGAACCATGTCGTGATCTTCACGCAGGTCTCTCAGTCGCGGATAGTACAAAAATCTCACCTCGTTCCCAGTATAGCTACTATCAAAAAATAGTATTGATTTTACTATAGTTTGATAGTAAAATATGCTTGGTGAGGCTATGGTTAAAAGAATTGTTGTTGCGGGAAGCAGAAATTATCACAACTATCCGGAAGCCGAATTATACATTGACCGTTGTATCTGTCGAATAAAAAAAGAAGCAGACCTTATTTTCATTTCGGGAGGATGTCGCGGTGCCGATGCCCTTGGTGAAAAATATGCGGCAGACAATGGTTATACCGTCGAACGCCATCCCGCACAATGGCAGCTTTACGGCAGGGCTGCCGGTCCTATAAGAAACAGAGCTATGGTAATGTCGGCAGATTATGTTATCTGCTTTTGGGATTATCAAAGCCGCGGAACCGCCTCTTTGATAGAATATGCAAAAGAATTCAATAAACCAATCAGAATTAAAAAAATATCATCATATGCATCGTCCGAATAATCGGACGATGCATATTCAGTTTTCCGTCTCTATTTTCTTCTCCTCGCCGATGTTTTGCAGGCAGCCGTATTCGCTGAAAAACACTGCTCTGCCGTCAGACTGCCGCTCGGTCGTCGTGCGGCTCATCACGAGCATATCGCGCAGATTATTTGAAGATTTATAGAAGTGCTCCTCAAGCGTGATAAGATCGGAGAGGCTGTCGTCCGTCGCGTCTGCGGGCGCGAATATATATTTCCGCTCGGCTCTTATGCCTATCGGGAGCTTCTCGCCGCCGAGGGTCAGGAATCTGTCCTCGGTAAAATCCGGGTCTATACGCGAGCCGAGGGGTATTTTGAGCGAAAAGAACAGCAGAGTGTAACGCGACTTGACATCGCTTATTTTCCTTGACGGCAGGCTGTGCGAAGAGGTCGAAAAAGTATGCTTTGTCAGCGCGGTGATATACCCCGCGGCGTGGCGCATGCTCATGCCGCCATCGCGGTTTTCGACGATTCCGCTGATTATCGTGTCGCCCTTTAAAACGGCGGCGTTTCGCTCCTGCATCGCAGTGCCGCTGAAAATTTCGAGAGTCTGTATCTGCCCGTCCGCCGCGGCGACTATATCGCACGGCGCATCATTTTTTTTGACACTCTTGCCGACTCCCTCGCGCACATCGACATTGACCGAGCAGCCGACTATATTAACAGACAGCCACGAAACATCCGGCAGAGCGGACATTGCCTCCTCGGCGACCGTGTGCGTGTCGAGCTGTTTTTTTCTCATCCCCGGATAGACGCCGAAGCGCTCGACCGTCTCTCTTATATCCTCTTCCGGCACTGTCTCGCAGCCCGTCACATTAACAGTCCATATCCGCCCGGAGAGCGCCGCCGTTATCAATATAAAGCACACCGCGCCGACCGCAAGCCCCGCATGGACGCGGTTTTTTGACAGCAGAAAAGGCAGACCGCTCTTCTTGACTATTTTCATGCGCATGCCCGCTTTTTTGGCGCAGGGGCGCATCATGCGGTAGCCCTCGGGCGTCGTGCGCGCGAAAACGACGCCGTTTGTGCAGCAGACATCCCAATACGGAATATTCCCGCGCGAGCATAGATTCAGAAAGCGTTCCGGGAATCCCCCGCTCGCCCTCATGCAGACATAGCCGCGCAAGAAATTAAATACATCAGAAATATTCCCGCCCCCTATTTGCAGAATTCCATGCTCATTATTTCCCCGTGTATGACCGCCTGACCGAGGTCGAAAACATCTATGCTGAGCCCTTTGCCGCAGAAAATTATCTCTTCTTTGCCGGCGCTCAGGCGTATACGCTCGCCGTCATATTCGAGCACGCCGTAGAGTCCGTCTATGCTCGCCTCGCGTCTGCCGAAAAATTCGACATGCACCTGCGAATATTTTCTCGACGAGTCGAGCGCGTTTATCTTTTTTATCATGTCCGCCGCCGAGCGCATCTTACCGCTCTCCCTGCGTTTTGGCATGTGCATCCCTCTTTTCCCAAATAATGTATGCTCCCCCGGCAATAAAAAGAACGCAGGGTGAATATCAATATGACTGAGGGGTGATGACATGAGAGAGTATTTTAAAAAGGCTCTGCGCCGTCTGCCGCTTTTGGCGGCGACTTTATCGGCAGCTGCGCTCATCGTCGCCATGCCGTCGGTCAGCGCGGCGGGAGTGAAAAAAGGACTTCTTATCTGCGCTTCGAGCGCCGTGCCGTCGCTCTATCCGTTCTGCGTGCTCTCCGCTTTTTTCGTGCGCTCGGGGCTATGCGGCTATCTCGGAAAATTTCTCGAAAAGCCCGTGCGGGTTCTTTTCGCCCTGCCCGGGAGCGCGGGCGCGGCGGCGTGCATGAGCTTTGTCGCGGGCTACCCTGTCGGCGTGGGAATGACTGCCGCGCTATTTTCCGACGGGCGCATCTCGCAGAGCGACGCGCAGAGAATGACTCTGTTCTGCGTCAACGCGGGTCCGGCGTTTGTTATTGGCGGAGTCGGCGCGGGAATGCTCGGGAGCGTTCGGGCGGGAGTCATAATTTTTGTGTCGCTCACCCTCGCGAGCCTCGCGCTCGGCGTGCTGACGCGGTTCATCCCGCATGGCGAAACAGATGCGCACGCCGCCCCGGCTATTTCCGGTCTGCCGCTCTCCCGCGCGCTTACAGAGGCGGTCGCCGAGGGGACAAAAAATATGATCTCAATATGCGCGTGGATAGTTATGTTCGCCTGCGCCGCCCAGTATATTCCGCTGCTGCGCCTGCCGGACTGGGCGAGCTTGCTTCTCGGCTGCACGCTCGAAGTCACCGGCGGATGCGCCTCGGCGGCCGGGGTGTTCAATATTCCCGCCATAGCGGCTGTGCTCGGCTGGGGCGGAGTGAGCGTACACTGCCAGATAATGCGGCACATAAAGACCTGCGGGACGCCGCTGCCGTATTTTTTCTGCGCTCGCCTTGTCTGCGCCGCTCTCGCCGCGCTGTTCTGCGAGGGACTGCTTCGCCTGTTTCCGTGTCCCGTGAACACCGTTTCGCTGGGCTCGGTCGGCACTCCGCAGATGTTCTCTTTCTCCGCGCCCGCCGCGTTTGCGATGCTTTTGAGCGGCGCGATGCTGATATTGGAGCTTGATACGAGCGAAAAAAAGTGTTAGAATAATAAAAAAGCGTTTAGGATGATATATTTTGAAAAGCAAACTGCTCAACAAAAAGAGCATACCGCCGGCGTGCGAATACTGTTCAAGAGGCAGCGGCGCACCGGACGGCAAGACAGTATTGTGCCCGAAAAAGGGCGTCATGCAGAAGGATTCGAGCTGTTCCTCGTTCCGCTACGACCCGCTCAAGCGCAAGCCGAAGCAGCCCGTCGAGCTGCCGCAGTTCGACGCGAGCGATTTTGAGCTTTAATCAAGCCGTTTTTTGTTCTCCGCTTATTGATTTAACGGCGGGAATAATGTAAAATAATAGCATCATTAAACAAAGGGTGATAGAAATGTCAATCAAGCACATGTACTACAGGCTTTATCAGGGCGTTTTCAGGGTCGCCGTCAATTTCCTTGACTGGACTCCGCCCAAGATAATCTCCGGCCCCGGCTCCGTCAAGAAGCTGCCGCAGGTCATCAAGGAGAAGGGTCTGTCGAAGATGATGATCGTCACCGACAAGGGTCTTACCGGACTCAACCTGCTCGACGGCCTCTATGAGGGTCTCAAGGCAGACGGTATCGATTATGTTGTCTATGACAAGACTCAGCCGAACCCCTCGATAGACAATATCGAAGAAGTCCGCAAGCTCTATCTTGACAACGGCTGCCAGGGCTTCATCGCTTTCGGCGGCGGTTCTCCGATGGACTGCGCCAAGGCTGCGGCCGCAAGAGTCGTATGCCCCAACAAGACCGTTCAGAAGATGCGCGGCCAGCTCAAGATTCGCAAGAAGCTGCCTCCGTTCTTCGCAGTTCCCACCACCGCCGGCACCGGCTCCGAGACCACTCTCGCCGCTGTTGTTACCGACACCAAGACCCACGAGAAATATGCGCTCAACGATCCCGTGCTCCGTCCGAAATACGCAGTCCTCGATCCCGAGCTCACAGTCGGTCTTCCGCCCCACATCACTTCGACCACCGGTATGGACGCGCTGACCCACGCGGTTGAAGCCTACATAGGTCACTCCAACACCAAGGACACCTCCGAGAAGGCAGAAGTCGCCACCAAGCTCATCTTCGAGAACCTCGAAGAGGCTTACAAGAACGGCAAGGATCTCCACGCAAGAGAGCAGATGCTCCTCGCTTCGCACTATGCGGGCATCGCGTTCACGAGAGCTTATGTCGGCAACGTCCACGCTATAGCCCATAACCTCGGCGGATTCTACGGCGTGCCGCACGGACTTGCGAACGCCATCATCCTGCCCTATGTCCTCGACTTCTACGGCGAGACCGCCTATGAGCGCCTTGCAAGACTCTGCGAGTGTGCAGGCGTCGCGAAAGCCGGCCAGACCGACGAGCAGAAGGCTCTCGACTTCATCCAGGCTATCAGAGACATGAACGCCAGAATGAACATTCCCGACAAGATCGAGAAGATTCAGGAGAAGGACATCGAGACCATCGCAAAGCGCGCATGCAAAGAGGCAAACCCCCTCTACCCCGTGCCGAGAATCATGGATCTCGACGACTGCATAGCGATAATTCATCGCCTCATGCCGTAACAGAACAACACAGCGAGCCGGAAGATTTTTCTTCCGGCTCGTTTTATTTTTTATTTATAAAAATTCCTCTTGACTTTGATTTATGTATTTGATATAATTTTTGTGTTGCTTTGGTTTTGCTGTTATGCGGTCGTATCGCTGACAACATTTTTTATTTAGTGATGTACTCTATACAGTCGAGTATATCAGTGGTGTAAAAAGGGCTGAGCGTATTGCTCAGCCCTTTTTATGTTATTCAGCTTTTTCTTTATCTTTTTCCTTTTCCTCGCGGCGCTCGGCGAACCAGCCGCCCTTCTCGCGCTTTGAGTCGTCCTCCGCGTCCTCTTTTTCCTCTTCGACGGGGAGAATCTCAATTTTCACCTTGCCGATTCTTCTGTCCTCAACATTGAGAACGGTGAAGCGCAGGTTCTTGTATTCGACAACATTCATCTCGCCGTCCTGCGGGAGATAGCCGAGCCTGCTGATAATAAAGCCGCCGACTGTGTCGTAATCGCCCTCGGGGAGGGAGACATGGAACACCTCGTCAAGCTCGTCGATATAGGTCACGCCGTCAACGGTGAAAGTGGTGTCGTCGATTTTAGAAATCTCTTCCTCTTCGTCGTCATATTCATCCTGAATATTGCCGACTATCGATTCGAGCACATCTTCGAGCGTCACTATTCCCGCCGTGCCGCCAAACTCGTCAACGACTATCGCCATCTGCGTGTGCTTGTCGGTCATCTGCTTGAACAGATCGCCGCAGGGCATCGATTCAGGGACGAAAACTGGCTCGCGGATAATATCGCGCAGAGTCACATCATCGGGCAGGTCGGTGCCGATATACTTGAGCAAATCCTTGACATACGCTATGCCGACTATGTTGTCGGGGTCGTCGTCATAGACGGGGATTCTCGAATAGCCGTTGTCCATCGAGAGCGAGACTATCTCGCTCAGAGGATCGCTTATCTCAGCCGCCGTCATATCGGTGCGGTGGGTCATTATATCTCCGGCGTCGAGGTCATCGAACTCGAAGATGTTGTTTATCATCTCTTTCTGCGAGTCCTCTATAACGCCCTTTTCTCCGCCGACATCGACCATCATGCGTATCTCCTCTTCGGTCACGGGCTCCTCCGATGCGTTCGGATCGTAGCCCAGCAGACGGACGAGACCGTTGGTCGACAGGGAGAGTATTTTTACGAAAGGCTTGGTTATTTTCTTGAAGCCGAGCAGTATGCCGACGACCTTGAACGAGACCTTTTCGGGTGCCTGCATGGCTATTCTCTTGGGCGCAAGCTCGCCCAGGACAAGAGAGAAATACGAGGTTATGAGCGTAATGACAACGACGGAGAAGCCGTTGATAACGCCTGCGGGGATTCCGCTCAGGACAGATATTTTTCCGATAGCTCCGGAGAGCATATCAACGAATGTCTGCGATGCGGATGCGGAGGTCAGGAAGCCTGCGAGGGTAACGCCGATCTGAATGGTTGAAAGAAATCCGCTCGAATCCGCGGTGAGCTTCAAAACCTGCTTTGCTTTTTTGTTGCCTTCCTCGGCCATTTTCGCAATCTTCGTGTCGTTGAGGGAGATTATCGCGATCTCGCTCATCGCAAAGAAAGCATTGAGAAGAATAAGTACGAACAGCAAAATTATCTGAAAAATAAGATTGCCGGGGTCGGGGTCATCCATGAATGGATTAGCTCCTTTCGGTATAAGTATTATTCACTGCCGGCATATAGCGGCAATGTTAAGCTTTATTATACACACAAATATATTCCCTGTCAAATATTCAAACTCAGCCTCATTCAAAGCGGGAGCGCGTGAGAGCACCGCGCGCGGATGCGAAGGGCAGGGAAAGACAAATTCAGTTGTTTTCGGCGAAAATCACGGAAAATCGGAGCTTTTGTGTCAGTTCGGAGCCGAGGTCAAATCAGATTTGACGGGATATAACTGTTCATTCTGTCTATCGGAAACGGTCTGGGATACATACAGATTATCCCGCCGAAGCCGGTCTCCACCGAGGTCTTATCGAGAACATTATATTTCTTGATTTCTTTCTTATCCGGGTTTGCCGATTTCTTTATTTCAAGCGGATGTATTCTTCCGTTCTCCTCGACGAAAACATCGATTTCCTTGGCGTTGTTGTCGCGATAAAAAGACAAAAGTGCGGGAGTCTGCGAATAGGCGTAGTTTTTGACGAGCTCCATAACGACATAATTTTCAAAAAAATGTCCTCCCGCCGCACCGTCACGCAGTGAGTCCCTCGTCAGCCACCTTGTAAGATACGCGCACAGACCCGTATCGCAGAAATACAGCTTCGGTGTTTTGCAAAGCCGCTGGAGGTCGTTGTTTGAATACGGCTCAAGCCGATACACGATACCCATATCCTTCAGAATATCGAGCCACTTTCTCGCAGTCTGCACCGATATTCCTACCGTGTCGGAAAGCGTCTTGTAGTTGACAAGATTGCCGACAAGCGCGGCGCAGGCACGCAGAAATTTTTTGAACGCCGCCGTATCTTTTATCCCCTCGTCATTGACCGCGTCGGCGATGAGATAGTTGTCTATATATGACTGATAATAGACCTGCATCTGCTCTGCGGTCGCATCCATAACATCGGCATATCCGCCGCGCCATATGTGTTCAAAAATATTTTCAATATCGTTTTCGGGCATTTTCTTTGCCCGCTCAAGCAGCGAATCCATAGAAAAATCAAGCTCTCCGGGATAAAGAAAGCCCGCCTTTTCCCTCTGCGAAAGCGGATAAAGCTTGAGTATTCCGAGCCTGCCGGCGAGAGTCTCCTGCGATTTTTCCATAAGCTTGGTTCGCTGCGAACCGGTCAGCCAGAAGCGTCCGCGCTCGTCGCTCTCATCGCACATAATTTTAATGCGTTCGAGCAGCTGCGGTGCCTTCTGTATTTCGTCAATGAGTATCGGCGGCTTGTAGGTCTGAAAGAACAGAACCGGGTCGTTGATCGCCAGCTCCCTTGCGAAATCATCGTCCATCGTGACAACCGTCCGCTCCTGCTCTTTTGCAAGTCTTTTGAGCATGGTTGATTTCCCGACCTGTCTCGCGCCGACGACGAGAACGGCCTTGAAAAACGAGTTCATTCTCATGAATTTTTTCTCAAGTTCCCTGTGAATATATTCCATATTTACCACCGTTTTTAAGATAATCATAAAGTATAGCTATATATTATCTTAATTTTCATATATTGTCAAGTGCCGGAAAATTTCTTTTAAGTTCAGTTTTAACCGTACCGAAAAGCGCTATTCACGCGCAAAAATTTTTCTCTGCGTCTCATTTGGGGTATTATATTACATTATATAGGCATAGTATGTGAACTTTGACAAAATTCAGAAAGGGCGAAACAAATATTTTCTATTATTTTAGTTTATTTATCTGTTTACATTGAAGCTCAAAAATGTTACTATATTCGTGGTGTCATTTGACCAATGCCATACGTTCAAACGT
>JBNMIN010000042.1:0-17386 GCA_050873305.1 Oscillospiraceae bacterium | reverse complement strand
GCCTTTTTCTTCGTCGAAGAGAACGCCGGAGTCAAAATAGAATGTCAAGCTGTCGGAGCTTATCGAGAATTTTGCGAAGTTCTTCTTGTCGGCTGAGGTGTTCTGCTTGAACTTATCCGAGCCCACGCCCGCGTTGAACAGGCGGTTGGCGGTGAAATAGGATACAACCCGCGTGCTGGCGATTTTCTCGTAGCCGTCGGCAAAAATATCGTCCGCGCTCAGCTGCTTGCCGGAGGGGATGTCAAAGACAAGCGTCTCTATGCTGTCCGTTTTGATGCTCTTGTCGGGAATGTCGGTCTTTATCTCAAACACGATGCTGACATATTTGTTCTTGCCGTTGTCCGTCACAAGATAGCTCTTGTAGTCGGCGCTCAGCGTCGGCAGCTCGCCCTTGGGCTTCGAGTTCGGCACTTCTTTAACGAACCCGTCGGCTATCTCCTGCGCCGCCGCTTTTATTCGGCTGTCTATCGCCTCAACGCCTATCGCGGGGTAGTGGATGCCGTAGGCGTAGTGATTTTCGTATGTTATCATCGACTGGGTCTCGCCGACCTCCCTGTCCTGGGCGGTGTGCTGGAACTTGAGACTCAGCTCCTCTTTCTGTTTATCGCTTTTGACCGCACAGCCTGCCGCGCCGAAGATAAACAGCACGGTGCACATCAGAGCCGCGAGACGGCGAAATAATTTTTTCATATCGTTTTTCCTTTCCGTAAAAAGCTTACGAACAGCTGATATTATAGTACAAAAGGGCGAACTTTGCAATAAAAGCGCGCAAACTGTAACCTACTGTTACACTCTGTTATGGATTTGTAATTTGTGCGGGTGTCTATATCCTATTCACTAAAACGGCTGAATTGACCTCAAAACTGCAGATAAATGCCGCGAAAGCCTGTCTTTTTTTGTCTTTTGTTCCGAAATCGGCGCGGATATGGCTATTTTTCTTTTAAAGAGTAACAATTTATCGGCATTTTAGTATAATAAAGTATCTTCAATTTTAAAAAGGGGAGAGCCTTATGACAAAAGTCGTCAAGTTCGGCGGAACTTCGCTCGCAGAGGCGAAGCAGTTTCTCAAGGTCGCCGATATAATCAGATCAGATCCCGACCGCCGCTATGTCGTGCCGTCTGCGCCCGGCAAGCGTTTCAGCGGAGATACAAAAGTCACCGATATGTTCTATGCCTGCTACGATTCCGCATCGAGGGGCGGCGATTTTGAAGAGATATTCCAGAAGATAAAGAACCGCTACAACGATATAATTTCCGGGCTCGGGCTCGATATGTCGCTCGAAGATGATTTTGAGCATATACGCCTCAATTTCATCGGACGCGCCGGACGCGACTACGCCGCATCAAGAGGCGAATACCTCAACGGCAAGATAGTCGCAAAGCTGCTCGGCTTCGCGTTTATAGATGCCGCCGATGTCATATTCTTCGACGAGAGCGGAAAATACGACGCAAAGCGCACCATGCCCATTCTGCGCGAACGTCTGAGCTACACTGAATATGCAGTCATTCCCGGCTTCTACGGCTCGATGCCCAACGATACTATCCGTACATTTTCTCGCGGCGGCTCGGATATAACAGGCTCTATAGTCGCGGCGGCGTCCGATGCCGATCTCTACGAGAACTGGACGGATGTCTCGGGCTTCCTTATCGCCGACCCGCGCGTCGTCGATGATCCGCAGGTCATGAAGACCGTTACATACAGGGAGCTGCGCGAGCTTTCGTATATGGGCGCGACTGTTATCCACGAGGACGCGATATTCCCCGTCATGCAGAAGAAGATTCCGATCAGAATAAAGAACACCAACTCCCCGGAGGACGCAGGCACGCTTATCCTTGCCGACACCGACGAGCCCGCCGAGAACACCGTCACCGGCGTGGCGGGGCGCAAGGGCTTCTCTTCGATAAACATTGAAAAATACCGCATCCACGACGAGTGCGGAGCGGTGCGCAAGATGCTTGAGGTGCTCGAGGAGCACGGCGTGAATTTCGAGCATATCCCCTCGGGAATCGACAACTTCAGCATCGTTGTTGAGACTACGAGCCTCGGCGACGAGACGGATGATATAGTCTACGATATAAAGAAAGTCACTTCGGCGAGCAGCGTGACGGTCGAGAACGGCATCGCACTCATCGCAGTCGTCGGACGCTCGATGAAGTCCACGCGCGGCGTTGCGGGCACTATATTTTCGAGCCTCGCCAAGGAGAACATCAACATAAAGATGATCGACCAGGGTTCGAGCGAGATAAACATCGTCATCGCCGTCGCGGAGCGCGACTACGAACGCACGATAAACACGATATATTCGGCATTCGTGAAATAAATAAAACAACCGGCGGCGGGGAAAAGTCCCTGCCGCCGGAGCTGTTATTTGAAGAATATCAGTGAAAAGTGAAGAGGTAAGAGTGAAAAAGTAAAAACGACAAGCATTGAATGCTTGCCGTTTTTGGCCCGCCCGGAGGGATTCGAACCCCCGGCCTTCAGAATCGGAATCTGCTGCGATATCCAGCTTCGCTACGGGCGGATGTGCGGATATTATAGCACAGAAGAAAGCCGGAAGCAAGAGCGGCGGACGCGCGGCGCAAAAATATTTTTCCGACGGTCAACAAAATTGGAAAAAGCTCTTGCAAAAAAGCGAAGTCTCGCTTATAATATATGAGCTGTTGATTTTTCTGCTACTGTGGCTCAGTTGGTAGAGCAGCTGATTCGTAATCAGCAGGTCGCCGGTTCGAGTCCGGCCAGTAGCTCCAGAAAAGGCACTTGCTTTTGCAGGTGCTTTTTCTTTTTTTATTTTGCTTGTTGTACTGCGGCTTTGATAAAAATAAAAACAGCCTTCGTCAAAGACAAAGACTGTTTATGGAGCGGATGACGAGGCTCGAACTCGCTACCTCCACCTTGGCAAGGTGGCGCTCTACCGGATGAGCTACATCCGCAACTGCAAGAGAGATTATAGCAAAGAGACTCGCCTTTGTCAAGAAAAAATTGAAGTTTTTCGTATTTTTATTTTGAGCTTTTAAAAGATCCGGAGTTTCTGGATTTGGATAGGCTGAAAATCGCGGTAAGCCAAATCAATTAAATACCATTCTATTTATACTGTGGATTTTTTCACAAGCTCAAAAACTCTCCGAATTTTGCATCGACATTGTGAGATTCGGGCTGTGATTTTGTATAAGACAAAATCATATCTTCCCACATTTTCTTGTATTGTTCGTATGTTGAATCCAATAACACGATAGTCCGCGGCTCCATATTGCCGGTTTCCTCGAACACATTCATTACACTGAATGGCAGGAAGTGTTTATTTCCCGAAAAAGCGAGACCGGAAATCTCTTTCCAATAAACTTTTCGGGGAGAATTGCGCCCCTGTTTGAAAACGAAAAAATCGTCGTGGATTTCAATATAATCTCCTGCGCCCATTATCGTATAAATTATAATAAAAGCAAACGGGATTATTGCGCATACCAGCGCCGTCAGCAGTACGCGTATTGAATAAAACCTGATTATCACTGCGATTGCGATAAGAAGAATTGCATGACATATCGATAGCAGCAGTGCCAAACCTTTTGGATCCCTTTTGTACTTCTTATTCATTGATATCCTTTCTAATACTTACAGCAGATAGTCCAAAAGTGCTGTGTACCCTATAAATATTATATAGAACAAAACGCCGATACATATTGTGAAAAAACACAGTATACCGTGCCATGGCTGCTTTTTAACTTTTATACTTAACAGAATCATAAACAGAACTATCAAAGACAAAGCGAACACCGACACTGCATGAAATGCTATCCTGTTTTCCAGAAGTCCCGGAATGAATGGTGCCGTAGTAGATATCAGCATCGATATGACAGGGAGCAGTATCATAATTTTAGTAGATGTTTTTGATTCCTTTATTTTTTCAAAAAGTTCGGCAATTTTTTTCTTGAGCAAAAGTCAATCATCCTTTTTTGTTCGATTTTTCTTACCGCTTTGCTTATTTCCCATCCCTGCCAATAAGATTGCGCTCGGCGTTGACGATGAAGTCCTGGATGTTCGTCACAACGCCCGTGATGCTCAGACTTCCTCTGTCCTTGAGCTTGTTGACGGCGAACTCCGACACATCTACAACATAGAAATATACGGGTCTGACAACGCCGTCCACCACCTGATATGACGGGGTCATGTTGCCCGTCGCTATCGTGTGCAGCTGAGTGGCGAGGGCTATTACCGTCGTCGCCTCGCTCGTGTGCTTGCGCATGGCGTCCTGAGCGTCGTATACATTCGGTATAACATCGGGCAGAGGGCCGTCGTCGCGGATGGAGCCCGCGAGCACATAGGGGATATTGTTCCTGACGAGCGCCTGCATGATGCCCGTGCGGACGTTGTTCTGCTCGACATAGTTCTTTATTCCGCCCGCTTTGCGGACAAGGTTTATCGTGTGCAGGTGATGATAGTGCCCGTTCGGGACATTGTGCTTTGTGTATATGTCCTGCCCGAGCCCGGTGTGGAACAGATCGCCCTCGAGGTCGTGCGTCGCGAGGGCGTTGCCCGCAAAGAGCGCGTCGCAGTAGCCGTTGTTGATGAGCGATTCCATGGCGGCGCGGGAGTCGTGGTCGAACACGCAGGCGGGACCCAGCACCCAGACTATCTTGCCGTGGTCGCGGTCGTGGCGCAGGATATCATAGAGGCGGTCGTAGTCGCGGGAATACGAAGTCTCGCGGCTCTGCCCCATCCTGAACGCGAACGCCTGATCGACGCTGTTCTCCGTGGCGGAGAATCCGTCCGCGTGGACGAAGATACCGTCCCTGCCGTCGTCCGTGCGGTTGACGACTACTTCATCGCCTTTCTTTATATTCCTCATCTCGACGGCGTAGGGCATGCCGTCTTTTATCACGACGGAGCAGTCCATGCGGCTGCCCGTGAGCATCTTCCACTCGCTGTTTATCTTGAAATATTCGGGATATATCGTAGTCGCGTAAAAATTCTCCGGGATGTAGCCGTCCCCGGCCTTTTCGGTCGTCACATCGGGAAAGGATATAAACGGCTCGCGGTCGAATTTCGGGGGAGTATATTTTTCCGGCTTGAACATAGTATCACCTGTTTTTATTTTTGTTTAGTATATAATATCATGCGCGCGGGTATAAATCAATCGCGGGATTGACACAAAGCGTCACGGACTATATAATCCATATGTAGGAAATTATATATCGGAGGGTCAATATGCGCAGTATTATATTCAGATGGGTCATGCGCTTCGCCGCGGCTGCGGCGGGGATTACGCTGCTGTTTTCAATTATTCTGCCGTGGATAAACGGCGCGGAGTATGAGATAAACACTGCCGACGAGCGCTATACCGTCAACGCCGTCACTGACACACTAAATGTATGGAGCCCGTATGCTTTCAGCGCGGACACTCAGCCTGACGGCGAAAACGATGTTATGTCGTTCGTTAAATATATCGAGCTTATGAGCGCGACGGGCGGCAACGCCGAACTCGATCCGTTTGTCGATCCGTCGGACAGAACAACAAAGACGGACTACGACTTTTCGCGCATTATCGGAAGCTGCCGCGGGATACTCAACCTCGGCGCAAAGCCGCTGATAAAGCTCGGTAATGTCCCGATGAAGCTCTCCGCAGAGCCGCTTATCGGCGCGTTCGGGGTCAATGTCCGCCCGCCCGAGGACTACAACGAGTGGTATAAATTCATCTGCGACTATGTCGGCGCGCTCGTTGACGAGTTCGGGCTGAGTGAGGTGCAGTCGTGGCGCTTCGGACTGCTCACGGAGTTTGAGAACGCAGACTGGTTCTATGCCGGGGACAAGGACCCGGAGCTTTCAAAAGAGGCTTACTGCAAGCTATATGACTACACTGTCAAGGCACTCGCGGATATTTTGGGCGACGATGTCTATGTCGGCGCGCACGCCATGGCGGCGACGGAGGGAATATGGGACGAGCGTGAATTCATCCGCCACTGCGCAGAGGGCACGAACTACGCGACGGGCGAAAAGGGCACGAGGATATGCTATCTCGCGGCGTCGCACTATGACGGCAGCGTCGAGGCTTCGGCGGATATGACGCCCGCCGAGACTATAGAACACCTGCGCTCGGCCGCCGAAGAATACGGACTCTATAATCTTCACTACGGCATAGACGAGGGACGCATATACGGCGGAGCCGACGGAAAAGACGACCGCCAGCTGCTCTCCCGCGCGGTCGGCTATAACATACAGGCGGCATATGACGCGAAGCAGTATATCGAGTTTGCCGAGAATGATATAGACTATTTTTCATCCTGGGGCTACACAACCGGTTCTTCGGTTTGGGGCTATCCGTCGCTGTCGTATTACACGGCTCAGTGCTTTGCAAAAATGGCAGGGGCAAAGGCAGTGGGCATCACTGCGAATGCTTCAAAGCTGCCGAAGGTCGAGACAGGCGCGCTCGCCGCGAAAAAGGACGGCACGCTCTATATCATGGCGTATAACTACAAGCAGAGGATAAAGTATTCTTTAAAAAGCAATACTGTTCTTAAGATAAACGCGCCCGAATTTCAGGGCAGGACGGTCGAGATAAAGAAATATCTTATCGACAGCGACGCGAATTTCTTCGACGAGTGGCAGAGCGACAGGCTGAAATACGGCATATTAAAAAGCAGCTTCTCCTGGTCGCCCGATGATTTTGCATTGGATTCGGACACAACCCTCTGCGGCGAGCGGGCGAAGAAGATATATAAAGAACAGCTGCGCGAAAAGTATAAGCAGTGCGCAGTTCTCGACTGCACCACCGAGACGGTCGAAGTCGACGGCGAGCTCGTGCTCAAAAACGCAACCGACCCCAACACGGTCGTTTTCTATGAGATAAGCGTCAAATAACCCCAACGGAGGATTTAATATGAAATTCTGTGATATGCCATATGAGAGAATAGATGTTAAGGCGGCGACCGAAGCGCTCGATGCGGCGGCGGAACGCCTCAGCGCGGCAAAGACTCTCGAAGAGGCGGAGAAAGCTTTTGCGGAGCGTGAAAAAATAATCTCCCATGTTCAGACGATGAGCACGATAGCCTATATCCGCCACACCGTCAACACCCTCGATGAGTTCTATGAGAAAGAGAACGACTTCAACGACGAGAACGCCCCTCTTATTGAGCAGAGCGAGCAGAAGTTCACCGAGGCGATGCTTGGAAGCCCGCTTCGCGCGCAGCTTGAAGAGAAATACGGCAAGCTGATGTTCGTCAACGCGGAGCTTTCGCGCAGGTGCTTCTCGCCCGAGATAATCCCCGATTTGCAGGAGGAAAACAAGCTTTCGAGCGAATATCAGAAGCTGATAGCTTCGGCGCAGATAGATTTCAACGGCGAAAAGCTGAGCCTCTCCCAGCTCGGCGCGTATAAAGAGAACGCCGAGCGCGACGTTCGCCGCGCGGCATACGAGGCGGAGAGCGGGTTCTATATGGCTCATGCCGACGAGCTCGACAGAATTTTTGACAGCCTTGTAAAATGCCGCACCCGCATTGCAAAAAAGCTCGGCTTCAACACCTTCACCGAGCTTGCATATTGCCGCCAGACGCGCAACTGCTATGACGCGAAGGATGTTTCGGCTTTCCGCTCACGCATAGTGCGCGACATAGTGCCGGTCGTCTGCCGCCTGAAAGATATGCAGAAAAAGCGCATCGGCATAGACGACATGAAGATATACGACGACCCGTTCGCGTTTAAGGAGGGCAACCCGAAGCCCGACGGCTCGTCCGAGGATATCCTCGCCGCGGGAAAGAAAATGTATGAGCAGATGAGCCCCGAGACAGGGGAGTTCATAAACTTCATGTATGACAACGCCCTCATGGATGTCCTGAGCGCAAAGGGAAAGGCCGCGGGCGGCTACTGTACGGAGATACTCGAATACAAGTCGCCGTTCATCTTCTCGAATTTCAACGGCACTTCGGGCGATGTCGATGTGCTCACTCACGAGGCGGGTCACGCGTTCGCCTATTACAGCGTCAGAGACAAAATGGAGCTCTGCGATCAGATAAGCCCGACTATGGAGTCGTGCGAAGTTCATTCGATGTCCATGGAGTTCTTCGCGTGGCCGTGGCACGAGCTGTTTTACGGCTCGGATGCCGTGCGCTCGCGCTTTGTCCATCTCGAGAGCGCGCTGGTATTTTTGCCCTACGGCACGATGGTCGACGAGTTCCAGCACATTGTCTATGACTCGCCGGAGCTGACTCCCTCCGAGAGAAACGAAAAGTGGCTTGAACTCGAGCGAAAGTACCGCCCGTATATGGACTTCGGCGATGTCGATTTCTATTCGAACGGCCGCGGCTGGCAGAGACAGCTGCACATCTATCTCTATCCGTTCTATTATATCGACTACTGCCTCGCGCAGACTGCGGCTCTCGAATTCTGGTCGCTGAGCCAAAAAGATTATAAAGACGCGTGGCAGAGATATCTGCGCTTTGTGTCCTTCGGCGGAACGAAGAGCTTCAAGGAGCTCTGCGACGCTGCGGGCATAGACGATCCGTTCGGCGAGCACGCATTGAACGGCGTCGCACGGACGGCGAACGACTGGCTCGATTCAAACGGTTGAAAGAGCCGGAAAAATGTGGTAAAATACAAATATAAGCGATTTGACGCATAAATAAGTGATTTTTCGTGTTATCTGATGTGAGGAGTAAAAAATGTTTAAGTACAGAATGTCCGTTGTTGTCCCGGTCTATAACTGCGAGGACTATCTGGCTTCGTGCCTTGAGAGTCTTCTCAAGCAGACTATAAACAGGGACGAGCTCGAAGTTCTTTTGATAGACGACGGCTCAAAGGACGGCAGTCTCGGCATATGCAAGGAATATGCCGAAAAATATGATATCTTCAAGGTGTTCTCGCTCGAAAACGGCGGCGTTTCGGCGACGAGAAACTTCGGCATCGAGCATGCGCAGGGTCAGTATATAACCTATCTTGACTCCGACGATACGCTCACCGATGACACGCTCAAAACAGTCGCGGATTTCTTCGACAAGCATTTTGATGAGATAGATCTTGTAACATATAAGATAATCCCGTATTACGGCGAGAAGAAATTTGCCCTGCACTACAGATACAAGCTTCTTCAAAAGACGGGCGTCTATGATCTCGAGGATCCGGAATATTGCTATATAACGCAGACGACGATGAACATCTGCGTCAAGAATCTCGGCGAGGGGAAGAACATTCTTTTTGACACTTCGCTCGCGTTTCATGAGGATCAGAAATACTGCTTTGATGTTCTCAGCGATAAGCTCAAGATCGGCTTCTGCAGCCGCCCCGAGTATCTCTATCTGCGCCGCCCCGGCAGCACAACGGGCAAAAAAGGCTATGCCTACTATATCTTTGAAAACACCATGGCTATGTGGGAGGAGATGTTCGGCAGATACGAGGGTCATGTGCCGTCATATCTCCAGTCGCTCTATCTCAACGATATAAACTGGAAGAGCACGCAGGATATCCTGCTGCCCTACAGCTATCCGAAAGACGAGTTCGACAGGGCGGTCGGCAGGATAGAAGCGCTGCTTGACAGAGTCGATGACAGCGTCATTCTCAACCATCCGTATATGGATCTCTATCATAAGCATTTTCTGCTTAAAATAAAGGGCTGCGACAAGCTGAGCGTCGCGGCGGACAAAAGAAATCTGCGCGTGCTCTATGACGGCGAAGAGGTCTACGGCATAAAGAAGGTGCCGATAGTCGTCAACTCTTTTAAAGTGTTCGGCGACACTCTGCGCGTGGACGCGTTTTTGAAATGCCTTATTTTTGACTATGTCGAAAAGCCGCGCGTGTTTATAATAAAAGACGGCGCGCGCGAGGAGATCGAGCTGACTCACTCGAACTATGAATATTACCGCGCGGGGATAAAAACAGCCACATTCTGGCGCCTGCGCTTTGATGTCGATGTCACAAAGACGAAGAAATTTGAGCTTGAGGTCGAGACCTGCGGATATACTTATAAGCTTTCTTATTATTTCGGCCCCCATGTTCCGCTGACTCAGGGCAAGGGACAGAAAATATTCTTCAGAGATAACAGACGCTATAAAGAGAAAAACGGAGTGTTCACTATCTCTTCGTCTCCGGCTCTCAACAATGCGTTTTATAAACTGCTCGTGGCGTTTTATAATATGCTCTACTTCGGCTTGAAGAACCCGAGGATAGTTTATAACCGCCTGCTTGCGCTGACTTTCAAGGGCAGCGGCACCATATGGCTCTATCTTGACCGCTACGGCGTGTTTGATAACGCATACGATCAGTTCAAGCACGATTTCTCCAAAAAAGACGGCGTTAAGCGCTATTATATCCTCAACGACTGCGACCGCGACAAGCTCGACGAGCGCTTCACTCCCGAGGAGAGAAAGAATGTCGTGATGTTCCACTCGAAGCTTCACAAGCAGCTGTATTTCAACTGCGACAAGATAATCACATCGTTCTCGAATCTCTCGAATGTCTCGCCTTTCGGAGCGGGTCCGACCCGCTGGTATGCCGACCTTGTAAAATTCGAGCTGGTCTATCTCCAGCACGGCATACTCCACGCGTCGCTCAGAAGCCTCTATGACAAGGAGCACTGCTCGATAGACCGTGTCGTCGTTTCGAGCGGCTTCGAGATAGAGAACTTCCAGAAGAACTACGGCTTTGCGGAGCGCGAGCTGATAAAGAGCTGCATGCCGCGATATGACAGCATGGAGCCCAGCGGCAAAAAGAAGAATCGCATTGTGTTCTCACCCTCGTGGCGCAGCAATCTTATCGGTGCGCTTGTCAACAACGAGCGCGAGGAGCTGCCCGAGGTGTTCATGGAGTCCGATTTCTTCAAGCAGGTCTCGGCGTTCCTCAATTCCGAGAGACTGCACGACATGCTCGAGAAAAACGATCTCTATCTCGACTTCAAGAACCATCCGATATTCAAATGCTACAACCATCTGTTTGATATAAAGAACGACAGAGTCTGCACGGATAATTTCGATACGAATATAGACGAGTACAGACTGATGATAACGGACTATTCTTCGATAGTTTTCGATTCTGTCTATCTCAACTGCCCCGTGCTCTATTTTGTGCCGGACTATGAACTGTTCCTGGCGGGCGTGTCGCATAACTACAGGCAGCTCGACCTGCCGCTCGAAAACGGCTTCGGACCGTTCTCGCAGGATGCCGACACCCTGCTCGACCACCTCGAAGAATATATAAATAACGGCTTTGCGCCGCAGGAGCCCTATGCCTCGCGCATGAAGGATTTCTTCCTCTACAGAGACGACCACTGCTGCGACAGGCTCTATGACGCAATGATAAACGACTGAAAACGGAGAAAAACATGACAGGGATTCTGCTCATTGACAAGCCCGAGGGCATGACATCGTTCGTCGCGGCGGCGCGTGTCCGCCGAATGACGGGCGTCAAAAAGACCGGGCACACCGGGACGCTCGACCCCATGGCGACAGGCGTTCTGCCCGTCCTGCTCGGCGGGGCGACCCGCTTTTGCGAACTGCTCCCGTCGCACGACAAGGCGTATATCGCATCTTTAAGGCTCGGCACTGTTACCGACACGCTCGATATCACCGGCGAAGTGCTCGAAACGAGGAATGTAAACGCCACGCGCGCGGATTTTGAAGCCGCATTGCAGAGCTTTTCGGGCACGATAGAGCAGGTGCCGCCGATGTATTCCGCCATCTCGCAAAACGGTGTGAGATTATATAAGCTCGCGCGGCAGGGGATAGAAGTCGAGCGCGAGAGCAGGACTGTTAATATATCTTCAATATCACTTGTTGACTGCGACGAAAAAAACGGCGAATACACAATATCCGTCGAGTGCTCGGCGGGCACATATATCCGCTCGCTCGTCGCCGATATCGGCGAAAAGCTCGGCTGCGGAGCCGTTATGACTGCGCTGCGCCGCACAAAGGCAAACGGGTTCCCGATAGACGGATGCATAACCCTCGATGAGCTCGCGGAACTCGCGCAGAGCGGCAAAATCGAAGAAAAAATTATTCCGATCGAGCAGGCTCTCGACTCTTACAGATTCGTGACCGTCACCGAGCCGCAGGCGCGGAGATTCGGAAACGGCGGCGAACTGAGCCTTGAGCGGCTCTATCTCAAAGCCCCGCAGGAAAATGAACTTGTGCGCGTCATCGCGCCGGGAAATGAATTCTTAGGCATGGGCGAAATATCTGACGGCGAGATAAAAGTAAAGAGACTGCTGATAAAATAACGGCTAAATATATTTGACATCTGTCGAGGGGAGTGTGCCGTATGTACGACCTTGAGAAAGAAAAACGCGAGGCTGTCAAGGCGGGCGAACGCGCGCTTGCGAGCCTCAAAAGCGCAAAAAGTAAGCTCGACGAAGCGAAGAGCTGGGGAGTCGTGGATATACTCGGCGGCGGTATTGTCTCGTCGCTTATCAAGCGCTCGAAGATGGACGACGCGAACGCCTATATAGAGCAGGCGAAGAGAGACCTTGCGAGGTTCGGCAAAGAGCTCCGTGATGTGAAAGGCTTCAAAGATCTCGGGATAAATACCGACGGATTTTTCTCCTTTGCCGACTGGTTCATGGACAGCACCTTTGCTGATTTTGTCATGCAGGACAGGATAAACAACGCGAGAGATCAGGTGAACAAAGCCATCGACCGCGTTGAAAGCATTCTCCGCCGATTAAAAGCAAAATAATATAAAAATATCGCCGCCGGAGGTATAAGCTCCGACGGCGGTTTGTTTTAGTTGTACCGGGTCATGAAAAATAAAACAGCCGCTCGGGGTATCTCTCCGGGCGGCTGATTCGATTAAAAATCCGGGTGGGGTTCGCCGTGGCGGTACTTGTCCATAATGTCTTTGAACACATCGCCGTTTGAGGGGGGAGTCCAGGTTATCGCGTTCGCTCCAGCTTCGACGGTGGCGAGTATGCTCTCCTCTGTCGGACCGCCTGTCGCGATTATCGGGATATCCGGGAATCGCTCCCTGATGCTGCGCACGACCTGCGGCGTTCTGCCGGCTGCTGATATGTTCAGGATGCTGACGCCCGCGTCGATGCGCCCCTGAATATCCTCGTCCTCGCTGAGCACGGTGACAACTATCGGCACGTCTATCGTGCTGTGCAGCTCTTTTATCGTCTCGTTTCTTGTCGGCGCGTTGACGACAACACCTATCGCGCCCTGAAATTCGGCGTGCAGGGCGAGGTTGACAACTCTGTGACCCTGCGTCAGTCCTCCGCCGACTCCGACAAAGACCGGCACATCCGCCGCCACCATGACAGCCTGGGTTATCACGGGCTGAGGGGTGAACGGATAGACTGCGATGACCGCGTCCGCGTTAGTGTTTCTGATGATGCTCGCGTCGGTCGAAAAAAGCACCGACTTAATTCGTCTGCCGAGTATTTTGATTCCGCTGCAGCGGTAAATCGGCTCGGGAACTTTGAGCATGAAGTCTCTGAGACTTCCTTTGATCTCCGGTATGTTCTGCTCCGGCATAACATCAATTCCTTTCTCTTTCATCCGGCGCCGCAAAGAAAAATCTTGCATCGCGCAAAAAGCGGCATATAATATATGTGCGGGAACCGCAGATTTTTCTGAACGCGCCGTTTATGTTAATTGAATTTCTATTATTTGTAATTATAACATAAGTATAACATATTTCTAAACTCCGGTCAATTACAGAGAAGAATCAAGCGAGAAAAGGGGTATTTGCCATGAGCTTCGAAAAAATAGATATCTGCGAGATAAAAGACAGCTTCACGCGCCTTATCAGGGACGATTGGGCGCTGCTGACCGTCGGCAAAGCGGATGATTATAATACCATGACCGTCAGCTGGGGCATGGTAGGCGAGCTGTGGGGCAAGGATGTTGTCGCGGTCTTCGTGCGCCCGCAGAGATACACATATGAATTCATGGAGAAGTACGGCGATTTTACGCTCTCGTTTTTCGGCGGCGAATATAAAAAGGCACTATCTTTTTGCGGCGCGAAGAGCGGGCGCGACTATGACAAGGCTGAAGAGTGCGGCTTGAATGCAGTAGAGCTCGGCGGGAGCGTGGCGTTTGAAGAGGCGAATTTAATTATAGCCTGCAAAAAGATAGCCTTTGCCGATATGGATCCGTCAAAATTTTTGGTGCCCGAGATAGAGAAAAACTACCATAACGGCGACTATCACCGAATTTATATCGGCGAGATAACCGAGGTGTGCAAAAAAGTTTAAGATTTTTTAAAAAAGTTTGAAAAAACCCTTGACTTTTGTCGCGGGATGTTGTATTATAGTCGAGCACTTGAGAGAGCGGTCATACAAAAATCGCTCCGAAGTCGGTGCCTATAACGATGAGGGTCCACCCGTTCCCATTCCGAACACGGTAGTTAAGCTCACTCGTGCTGACAATACTCGGAGGGCAGCCTCCCGGGAAGATAAGTCGACGCCGACATTTGTGAATTCAGCTTTCCAATAGGAAGGCTGTTTTCTTTTCAGAGACGGTAACAGCTTTTGCTGTCATCGTCTTTTTTTTATTGCATTTTTGGCGTAGAATAAGTTAAAATAATCTTTGGTGATTGAGATGAAAACCACATTCGAATTGATATACGACGTTGTCCGGAAAATCCCGCGCGGCTGCGTTGCAACTTATGGGCAGATAGCGACTCTCGCCGGCAATCCGCGCTGGTCGCGTGTCGTCGGCTATGCTCTGCATGTCAACCCCGAGCCGGGCGTTATCCCGTGCCACAGGGTAGTAAACCGCCTTGGCGAGACTTCCTCCGCGTTCGCGTTCGGCGGCGAGGATATGCAAAAGACCCTCCTCGAAGAGGAGGGCGTGGAGTTCGATGAATCCGGCAGAGTCGATCTTCAAAAATATCAGTGGCGCACCTGATTATTTGAACACCGTCTGCACGAGCAGCATATAGAGCGCGGTGCCGCCGCCGATGCTCAGCAGCGTGTTCTTCTTCCATTTGTGCAGGACGATTATCAGCAGCACCGACAGAATCTCCGGTATGCCGTAGGTTCCGCTTGAGGCGACATCTTTGAAGCAATAAACGACGAGCAGACCGATGGCGGCGCAGGGGAGCACCTTGCCGAGATACTGAACGAATTTCGGCGGAGTCTTGCCCTTGGGGAAGACTAAAAACGGCAGAAATCTTGTCGCCATCGTGCCGAGAACCACTGCGCCTATTGTTACAGCCGACTGAACTTCCGTCATATCTTTTTGCCCTCCCTGTCCTCTATCTTTTTGCCGACGGCAAACGCCGCGACTATCAGCACCATCGCAGGCACTATAAAATATTTGCTGCCGAATATCGGCAGGCACACCGCAGTTCCTATCAGCCCGACAAGGGCGGGGACGCGGTTTTCTTTTTTATCCCACTGGCCGAGGAACATCACGACGAACAGCGCGGTCATGACGAACTCGATGCCTTTTGTGTTGAAGTGAATAACATATCCGAGCAGCGAGCCGACGGTCGAGCTTACGACCCAATATATTTGATTTAGCAGCGTGACGAAGAACATAAACCAGCCTTTGTCAACATCCGGCGGCAGGTCGGCGGTGCAGTTTATCGAGAAGGTCTCGTCGCACATTCCGAATATCAAATACGGCTTTTTCCAGCCTGTGCCGTCGAATTTTTCGAGCATCGATATGCCGTAAAAAAGATGGCGGGCGTTGACCATCAGCGCGAGCAGGAAGGCATAAATGGGGTTGAAATCGGCGAGAAGCAAGTTCGCCGTTACGAATTCCATAGAGCCCGCGAAAATAAACATGCTCATGAACATCGGATATATGAACGAAAAGCCCTTGCTTCGCATCAGAAGCCCGTATGACATCCCGAGAAATGCAAAGCCGACGAGAATCGGCAGCGTGCGCGGCAGAGCGGCTTTGAATGCTTTGCGCCTCATTTTTTTCATCTCCCCTTGATTAATCCGCCGAAAGTTATTATAATATAACTGACAAATGTAAAATATAGCGGACTAATGTTTGATATATTATACGATTGTTCAACATATTTGTCAATACGGGTGATGAATTTTATGGATCTCGGCGCTGTTATAGCGGCAAATCTGAAAAGAATAAGGGCGAGCCGCAATCTGACGCTCGGCCAGCTCTCGAAAATCTCCGGGATAAGCAAGGCGATGCTCTCCGAGATTGAAAAAGGCGGCAGCAATCCGACGGTGAACACCGTGCTCAAGATAGCGGACGGGCTGAACGTGCCGTATACGAGCCTCATGGAGCAGAACGACGGCGCGGCAGACCTCGTGACGAGGGCGGACGCAGTGATGCAGACGGGCGAATCGGAGCATTACCGCGCCTACTGCTACTTCCCCGTCGCCGCGAACAGGAACTTCGAGCTGTTTTATATCGAGCTTGACGCCGGGACTTCAAACATGTCGATAGGTCATCCGCCGCGCGCGCAGGAGTATGTCTATGTGATGAAAGGGCGAGTTACGATAAAAACGCCGTCCGGGATATATGAAGTTGGCGCGGGCGACGCGCTGATGTTCGAGTCCTCCGCGGAGCATGTGTATATAAACAACGGCGGCGAAAAAGCCGAGTTCAATGTCATAAACTACTATCCGGAATAAAAACAGCTCCTCCGTATAAATTTACGGAGGAGCTGTTTTTTTATTGCTTGAGAACTGATTTATAGTAGTTTCCGAAGTCTGCGAGCGCGTCGATTATCGGCAGCATCGCCTGACCGAGCTCTGTCAGTCCGTATTCGACTTTCGGCGGAAGCTCGCGGTAATCGTGCCTGTATGCCAGCCCGTCGTCGATCATCTGGCGCAGGCTGTCCGTCAGCACCTTTTGCGATATCCCGTCAAGGTCTCTGAGCAGCTCGTTGAATCTCCACGGGCGCGCTTTGAGGTTGCGCAGTATAAGAAGCTTCCACTTTCCGCCTATCAGCGACACGGCGGTTGCAACCGGACATTCCGGCAGTTCGTCTTTGGTTTTCATTTTTTCTCACCTCGCAGGCTTATTATAGCATACATTCAAAAAATTATATACAGTTATAAAAAAGTGCGTACTTGTCTCTGCCCGCGCCCGATGCTAAACTGAAGTCAGGCAAAGGGGATTTGCCAAAAAACACGGAGGTACAATACCATGAAAAACTACGCTAAAACAAACATAGGAAATGAGGGCAGAGTAGAGCTTCATGAAAAGCTTGCTCTGACCGGTGCGGAGATAAGCATCAACAGACTCCCTGCGGGTGCAGGCGTTCCGTTCGTCCATTCGCACAAGAACAACGAAGAGATATACGGCGTTATTTCCGGCAAGGGCAAAGCCGTTATCGACGGCGAGGAAGTGGCTCTCGCCGAGGGCGACTGGCTGAGAGTTGCGCCGAAAGCCAAAAGACAGTTCTCTGCCGCGGCGGATTCCGGGATAACTTTTGTATGTATCCAGGTGAAAGAAAACTCGCTCGGCGGTTTTACCGCCGACGATGCGGTCG
>JBNMIN010000041.1:0-17700 GCA_050873305.1 Oscillospiraceae bacterium | reverse complement strand
CTGTTTTCCTGGGCAACATAGAGCTCGGCAACCTCTGCGCCGTCTCTGTCGCCGGTGTTCTTTATCTTGAATGAAACCTTGAGAGTATCGGTATCCTTGATGCTGTCCGCAGAGACCTTGAGGTCGCTGTACTCGAAAGTAGTGTAAGACAGACCGAAGCCGAACGGGAACAGGACGTTCTTTTTTGCGGTGTCATAGTAGCGGTAGCCGATATACAGACCCTCGCGATACTCGACAGTAGCGGTATGTCCGGGGAAGTTGTTGTAGCAGGGAGTGTCCTCAAGCGAGAACGGATAAGTCTCGGCAAGCTTGCCGGAGGGGTTGACATCGCCGAAAAGGATATCGGTGACTGCGCTGCCGCTCGCCTCGCCGCCAAGATAGCTGTTGAGCAGAGCCTTTGCCTCGCCTATCCACGGCATCTCGACAACTGCGCCGCCAGCAAGGACGACAACGATGTTCTCGGTGACTCCGCGTATAGCGCTGAGCAGGGCGACATGCTCGGGCGGAATGCGAAGATGGGTTCTGTCGAAGCCCTCGGACTCGAACTCGTCGGTAAGACCGATGAACAGGACTGCGACATCCGCCTTCTTTGCCGCTTCAACCGCATCGGCTATGTAAGTCTCGGGAGAATTTTTCTTCTCCTTCTTCGTCATCGCGTAGCCGTCGGCATAGATAACATCGATGCCCTCTTCGAACATGGTGTCATATGCGCTGTCTATCTTTATGGAGTTGACAAGAGAGCTGCCGGCGCCCTGATGACGCGGCTTCTTTGCCATCTGGCCGATAACTGCGACCTTTGCCTTCTTGCTCAGGGGCAGGATATTGTCGTCGTTCTTGAGGAGCACCATGCTCTCGCGCGCAATCTTGCGTGCCGCCGCGTGATGCTCGCCCGCATTGTAGCTCTTGCCGTCTGCAAGAACTTCCTTTGCGCGCATGATAACATCAACAACGCCGTCGACCATCTCATCGAGGAAGTCTTCGCTGATCTCGCCGCGCTTGACTGCGTCATATATCTTTCTGTTGCCGTCGCCGTTCGAGGTGGGCATCTCGAGGTTCTGACCTGCGAGCAGACCGAGAACACGGTCGTTCTCTGCGCCCCAGTCGGTGACTATCATGCCCTCAAAGCCGAAATCATGGCGGAGGACATCGGTAAGGAGCCACTTGTTTTCTGCGCCGTAGACGCCGTTGAGGCGGTTATACATGCACATGATGGTCCAGGGCTGAGACTCCTTGACGGCTATCTCATAAGCTGTGAGATATATCTCGCGCAGGGTTCTCTCGTCAACAACTGCGCTGACGGTCATTCTGCGGGTCTCCTGGCTGTTGACCGCGTAATGCTTGAGCGAAGTGCCGATACCCTTGGACTGAACGCCGTTTATGAAAGCGGCGGACATCTTGCCGGCAAGATACGGATCTTCCGAGAAATACTCGAAGTTTCTGCCGCAGAGGGGCGAACGCTTCATGTTGGTTCCGGGTCCGAGCAGGACGGACACCTTCTCGGCTATGCACTCTTCGCCGAGGAGCTCACCCATACCGTAGATAAGCTCGGGATCCCATGAGCAGGCGGTGGTCACCGCGGTGGGATAGCAAACTGCCGGAACACCGCCGAGCAATCCGTCGATTCCCTCACCCTTCTTCTTGTCCTTGTCTTCCTTATCATGCGTACCCACGCTGTTGCGGATACCGTGAGGGCCGTCGCTCCAAAGTATGGAAGGGATGCCCAGACGCTCGATAGACGCCGTGTGCCAATAGTCGCTGCCGGAGCAGAACGCGACTTTTTCTTCCAGCGTCATCTGCGAGATGAGATCTGCGTGTTTCATTAAAAAACCTCCAATTTTCACTTGATATTTATAAAAATGAGTTAGTTTCAAATGAGTTTACGCGTGTCGGACGCACGCCATATAAAGTGATTATATCATACATCCGAATAAAAAGTAAATATAAAACGGCAAAGAACTGGGCTCATTTAATGCAAATCATCCGAAAAATAAAACTGCGGGCAACACTTTTCGGCAAAGTGTCCCGCAGTCTGATAAAAAACAAAAAACTGCCATGGGAAACCCACAGCAGTTTTTGTTATTCAAAGTTAAATTACTTAACCTCGACAGTTGCGCCTGCCTCTTCGAGCTTAGCCTTAGCAGCCTCAGCGTCGTCAGCAGAAACCTTCTCCTTAACAGCCTTGGGAGCGCCGTCAACGAGCTCCTTAGCTTCCTTCAGGCCAAGGCCGGTGATCTCACGGACAGCCTTGATGACGTTGATCTTAGCAGCGCCGGCAGAAGTAAGGATAACGTCGAACTCGGTCTGCTCCTCAGCAGCAGCAGCGCCGCCCTCAGCGGGAGCAGCAACAGCAACAGCAGCAGCAGCGGAAACACCGTATCTCTCCTCAACGGCGGAGACGAGCTCGGAAAGCTCGATAACGGTAAGGGTGTCAAGAGTCTCTAAAATGCTTGTAATTTTCTCGTTTGCCATTTTGAATTACCTCCAATTAGTAAGTTAGCTTTTTCTTTAAGCTTCGGCTGCCGCCTCTTCAGCGGGAACCGGGGTTGCGCCGCCCTTTTCAACAAGAGCCTGCATAGCTCTGGCGAAAGCGGCGATGGGTGCGTTGAACGCGTTGCAGACGGTAGCAAGAAGCACGTCCTTTGAAGGCAGCTTTGCAAGGCTCTCGACAGTGTCGACGCCTATGACCTTACCGTCCAGGAAGCCCTTCTTAACAGTGAAGGTCTTGCTGGTGCTTGCAAATTTGCAAAGGATACGGGCAGCGGCGGTGTAGTCCTCCGCGCTGGTTGCGATAGCGGTTGTGCCCTCAAGAACATCATCGATATCGGAAAGCTCGGCCTTCTCGGCTGCAAGCTTGAGGATAGTGTTCTTGACGACTGCGTACTTGACGCCCGCCTCACGAAGATCCTTACGCAGCTTTGTGTCGTCCTCAACAGTGATACCCTTGTAGTCAACGATAACACCTGCGACGGAAGAGCTGAGTGTGTCTGCAAGATCGCTCACGATCTGCTTCTTCTGTTCAAGAATTTTTTCGCTTGGCATAGTTTCACCTCCGGAAATGGTGGTTGCAAAGGCAAAAGGAAAAACCCTCTTCCGCAAGCTGGGAAAAGGGTTGAATATCTGCATAATACGCAGCTGTACTGCGCGCAGCTTCCTTTCCTCGGCAGGCGGTTTTCACCTTATGCCGGGCCTAAAGCCCGTTGCACCTGCTGTCTTTGGTTAGAACAGCTTTATTATATTAACACACGAACTGACGCGTGTCAATAACTTTTTTATTCGGCAGAGCCCGCATTGAGAACCTTAGAGGGGTTGATGCGGATGCCGGGGCCCATGGTCGAAGCGACGACGCAGGACTTGATATACTGACCCTTGGACGAAGCGGGCTTAGCCTTGACTATAGCGTCGAGCAGGGTGTTGAAGTTCTCACCGAGCTTCTCAGCGCCGAAGGAAGCCTTGCCGATGGGGCAGTGGATGATGTTGGTCTTGTCGAGACGGTACTCGATCTTACCGGCCTTAGCCTCGTTGACAGCCTTGGCGACATCGGGGGTAACCGTGCCTGCCTTGGGGCTGGGCATAAGACCTCTGGGGCCGAGAACCTTACCGAGACGGCCGACGAGACCCATCATGTTCGGAGCAGCGATAGCGACATCGAAATCCATGAAGCCCTCGCCCTGGATCTTAGCAACAAGATCCTCAGCGCCGACGATCTCAGCGCCTGCGGCAGCAGCAGCCTCAGCGTCTGCGCCCTTAGCGAAGACGGCTACGCGAACCTTCTTGCCGGTGCCGTTCGGAAGAACGACAGCGCCTCTGACCTGCTGGTCAGCGTGGCGGGAGTCAACACCCAGGCGGATGTGGACTTCGACAGTCTCATCGAACTTTGCCGTTGCAGTCTTAACGGCTATGTCAAGAGCCTCGCTGGGCTCATAAAGGGCAGCTCTGTCAACAAGCTGAGCGCCCTGGTTGTATTTCTTACCGTGTTTCATTATAGTTTCCTCCCAATCGTGTGGTTAAATCGGATTCTTCCTCCCACAGGAAGCATCAATCAGCAACTGTGACGCCCATGCTGCGCGCGGTACCTGCTATCATGCTCATAGCGGTCTCGATGCTTGCAGCGGTGAGGTCGGGCATCTTCTGCTCGGCGATCTTTCTGATCTGCTCGGTAGTGATCGTTGCGACCTTTGTCTTGTTGGGAACGCCTGAACCGCTCTCGATTCCGCAAGCCTTCTTGATGAGGACCGCGGCGGGCGGAGTTTTTGTTACGAATGTGAAGGAACGATCCGCATAGACGGTGATGACGACGGGGATTATAAGACCCATGTCATTCTTCGTTCTCTCGTTGAATTCCTTTGTGAACGCCATGATGTTGACGCCGTGCTGACCGAGCGCGGGGCCGACGGGCGGAGCCGGAGTTGCCTTACCGGCGGGAATCTGCAATTTGATTAAGCCAACAACTTTCTGTGCCATGACTTGCACCTCCATAAGAATGTGGTAAATGTCGGGGAAACATCCCCTCCCACGGGAGCCGAAGCTCCGCGCGCATAAAGCGCTATAATAAGGACATAGAGTCCGTATTACCGGGATAAAAAATTACTTTTCGAGTTCGACCTGATCGAGCTCAAGCTCGACAGACGTCTCTTTTCCGAAGAACGCGGAAACGGAGACGGTAACAGTCTCGTTATCCATATCGATCTTCGTGACCGTGCCGGAGAAGCCCTCAAGGCGTTCATCCGTGATTCTCACGGTATCGCCCACCTTATATTCGACCTCAATGCTCTTCTTTTCAACGCCGAGCTTGAGAACCTCATCATCGGAGAGCGGAGTAGCCTTGCTCTCGGGGCCGACGAATCCGGTCACGCCTCTGGTATTTCTGATCACGAACCATGCGTCGTCGCTCATAGAGGGGACGTTGTTCTCGTCATAGGTAACAGCTGCCTTGACAAGCACATAGCCGGGGAAGAGCTTGCGCTCGACTTCGCGCTTTTTGTCGTCCTTTATCTCGGTGACGATCTCGGTGGGGATCTGAACCTCAAGGATCTGATCCTGCATTTTACGGTTCTCGACCATTTTTTCGATATTTGTGGCGACCTTATTCTCGTAGCCGGAATAGGTGTGCACCACATACCATTTGGCATCAGCAGACATCGCGTTTTCCTCCGTTATAAGCCGAGATTGATCATACTCAGGATCGCGGCGGCAGTTTCCTTGTTCTCGCCGGTCTTCTGGGCAAGCTCAATAAGCTTGGATACGAGGAAAGACAGACCCTGGTCGATGGCATAGATAACTACGCCGACAACAGCGACCGAAACGAGCACGACGCCGGTGTTCTTGAGAACGGTTTTCGCGCCGGGCCATGTGATCTTTTTGATCTCGCCTCTGAAGTCCTTCCAGAACTTCTTGAAGCCCTTTGCAAAACGCTGGAAGATGTTCCCGTTGGGATTCTTCGGTTTTGCGGCTTTCGCTTTGGACTTTTCAGCCTTAGCGACCTTCTGGGCAGAAGTAAGCTTGGAGTCATCGGCGCCTTTTGCGGCCTGCTTTTCAGCCTTGGCGACCTTTGCGGCGGCAGAGGTGTTCTCTTTTTTCGCCATTCTTATACCTCCCGACTTACTTTGTTTCTTTGTGGAGAGTATGCTTCCTGCAGAAACGGCAGTACTTGTTCATCTCCAGCCTGTCCGGTGTGTTCTTCTTGTTTTTAACAGTGTTGTAGTTGCGCTGCTTGCATTCCGTGCAAGCAAGAGTAATCTTTACTCTCATGACGGCACCTCCAATATCTTAGGATTTGATTAGCCTCCCTCTGAACCGGCCAAAAAATGAGGGCAGAAAAAAATAGCCCTCTCACAGAGGTATAATCAGTTTAGCACAGACATACCCGTTCGTCAAGTTTTTTCGCTCAAATCTTGAAAAATTTTATTTTTCGGCCGCCGCGAGGGCGATTTTGATATCCTCGGCGAGTATGCTGCGCATACGCACGGGGTATTTTTCGGGGTTTATTGCACGCAGAGCCTCAGCTATTCTCTGCCTGAGTCCGGGCTTTGCGGCCGCTATGAGCGGCAGAGACTGGATGCACTGGCGGACTGTTGTCGCCTGCTCCGCGTCAACGGTTTTGAGAAGCCGGTCGATATTTCTGTCGATCTTCTTTCTCGAATCCCATGAAACATTCTTGGCTATGAGTACGAAAGCGCGGGTACGCGCATAGGGGTTGCGGTCATCGAGAAGCTTGAAGAGCTTGTCGAGATGAGCATATACCTCCTTGCCTTTGCCCGACTCCGTTTCAAGCTGGCGCATGGCTTCGCAGCCTATCGCCGTGCTCATGGATCCGAGCTTTGAAATGTTCATAAGAACTGTGTCATTATCCATATTGATATCTCCCTCTTCCGCCCTTTCGGGCGCCCTTATTCCTTAAATATATAGTTCCTGTTACGGCTGAGACGGTATATCCGGTTCTGCCGGAGCAAGACCTGCGGCGATCAGATTGGCGCGGTGCTCTTCCGCTGTTGCCGCATAGCGGTAGACCCCGTCCTCTCCGACGCAGAAATACAAATAGTTTGTGTCCAGCGGGCTTATCGCAGACTTCACCGCCTCCGAGCCAGGGCTGCATATCGGTCCTGCGGGCAGTCCCGCGCACTTGAATGTGTTGTAATACTCCTCATATTTGCTGTATGTTTCCGGGTCATCGCTCTTTATGTAGTTCTTTATGACAGAGTCGACATATCTGCCGGTCGAGTTCATCTCGAGCTGCATACCCGTCTTGAGCCTGTTCTGAATGACGGACGATATCTTCGCCATCTGCGCCACATCGCCGCCGCTCTCTATTTCAACTATCGAAGCGATGGTTATCACTTCATCGACGCTCATGTTTCTCGCCGCTATCTGGCGGCGCATCGGAGTGCTCACGAAGCTCTCCATGCTGCGAAGAAGTCGGCTTATGACATCGGCGGGCGCGGTATTTTTAACAAATGTATATGTGCCCGCGCGTATATATCCCTCGAGCGCAAACGCTCTGCCGGTCTTGCCCTGCGCGCCTATGAGCGGAAAATAGCTGAAATCGGTGTTGACAGCGGTGTTCATCAGCGCGCTGAACGAGGCGACTCCCTTTGCTTCGAGAATCGCGAACATATCTGCCATCGTTGCGCCCTCCGGGAGAGTGACGCTTACCGACTCGACATTGCGGCGATCCGATGTTTCGCTTATCTTGCCGCCGTTTCTGAATGTCGTGCGTGGCTGCTCGACACCGTCCTGAACAGTCTGCACCGGCTGCTCAACGACGATATAAGTCTCTCCGTTCGTGTCCGTCTCGATTTCCGTCACCGGCATCTCTCCGCTGAGTGTCTCCTCGGGGATATTCGAGATGTCGTAGGTGCCGTTGTAGACATAGTTGATAGTGGTATTGCTGCTCTCGGGTTCGGTCTGCACATCTTCCCTTGAGCATGCCCACAGACCCGAAGCCACGCACACCGCGAGCCCCAGGCAAGCGATCGCTTTGAGTTTGTCTTTCATTTTCTTTTTCCTCTCGTTGGACGCGATGCGTCCGATCTCCTATATATCATCGGGCCAAGTGCCCGATATAAACAAATCAGCCGCCAAACGGCGTTTGAACAAGGCGTTCGCGCATAACGAAGCGCACATAGTTTATCGCCTTGTCTGCGCTGAAAGTCCAGCGCGTCAGCTGAGCCACCCGCTCACCGGGTGCGAGCTTCAGCTGCTTTTGCTCTTTTGCGGTCGGCAGGCGAAGGACAATTTTCATATCGATCCTGTCAACATCGACGCCGTCGCTGTCAAGTATCGCGTGCGCCACTGACTTGTCCGGGTCGAGGGATCGCACGGTGTTATAAAGCTCCTCGGTAAAGTAACTGTCCTCAACGGCAACAGTCTCGCCACCGGCGAGGCGCAGTCTGCTGAGTCTGCCGATTTTTTTATCCTGCGGAAAGTTCTTTGCAAGCTCGCCTTTCGGATATTCGAGTCCCGATGAAATGATGACATTTCTTATCTCCATCCCGAGCCTTTCGAGCGAATAGGTCAGCGAGATTATCGGCTCGAACGCGGGCATCCACTTGTTAGAGCTGACGAAAGTGCCGACTCCGTGGCGCTTGTATATCCTGCCGTCATGCTCGAGCTCGGAGAGCGCGGAGCGAACGGTCGCCCTGCCCACACCGAGGGTTTTCATCAGTTCTTTTTCCGTCGGCAGTTTCGAATCAGCCGGATAGTCGCCGGAATCTATCATAGAGGTTATGTAATTTTTGACCTGCAGATAGAGCGGCAACCTGCTCAGACTGTCCATAGAAACTCCCCGATAAATTAAGATAAAATAAACTTTTTTAATATACTTGACACTATTCTAATATAATGCTATAATTTTGTCAAGATGTTCGGACAACCGAACAAGAATCACATAAAATCGCGGCTCTGCCGTCACGCGCTGTGCTTTTTCTTTGAATATATACTTTTTATATATGGGAAGAGGCTCGGCGTGAAATGCGCACCGCCGCAGTCAAAGGGGAGATGAATATGGCTCAGAAAGTGCAGAAAGTCCGCAGCAAGCTCGAGAAAAAGGGCTACAGCGGAATCGAATGCACCGAAGTCGGCAAGTGCATTCGCCTCGAGGGCGAGATGACCGAATGGACCGACATCGTCAAGGCCGGCAAGGCTGCCGCAAAGTTCGGCTACAAGGGCGTGCTCAATGATATCTCACTCAAAGGATTCACCGAGCCCGCCATACGCGCGCCGAAATTCACCGACGGTTCGCTCGAGGGAGCTCAGCCCGATGTTCTCATCATCGGCGGCGGCGTCATCGGCTGCTCTATCGCAAGAGAGCTGACCCGCTACAAGCTCAATGTTCTGCTCGTCGACAAAGAGAGTGATGTCGCAATGCAGGCGTCGTCGAGAAACGACGGCATGATTCATCCCGGCATCGCGTCCCATGTCGGCACGAAGCGCGGCGAGATGAATGTGCGCGGCAACGCAATGTACACTCAGGTGTGCAAGGAGCTTTCCGTTCCGTTCGAGCGCTGGAGCAATCTTATACTCTACAGTGAGAAGATTTTCGGCTTCTTCTCGCCTCTCGTGTTCAACTACCGCGAGAAGCACCTCGGCATCGAGGGCAGAAAGATAAGCCGCGAGGAGCTCCACCGCATCGAGCCCAACATAACAGACGAGGCTATCGGAGCGTTCGAGTTCCCGTCGTCCGGTGTGCTCTCGCCCTATAAATTAACAGTCGCGTTCGCTGAGAACGCAGTCGAAAACGGCGCAAAGGTCTCGCTCGATACGATTGTAACTTCAATCGACACCGAGGGCGACAGGATAGTCGCAGTACATACGAACAGAGGTACAATTCACCCCAAGGCTGTTATAAACGCAGCCGGCGTATTCTCGGATAAGATAGCCGAAATGGCGGGCGACCGCTTCTTCACCATCCACCCGAGAAAGGGACACCTCGCGATACTTGACAAGAAGCAGGGGCCGCTCGTCCAGAGATCGATGGGACTCATCGGACTCTCGCAGGCGACTTCGGACACCAAGGGCGGCGGCGTTATGCGCACGATAGACGGCAATGTCCTCGTCGGTCCCGACGCATTCGAGCAGCCCTACAGAGAGGATTTCTCGACAAAGCGCGAGAATGTCGACGCGATGCTCAACAAGCATCTCCCGCTGATAAAAGGCTTCTCGAAAGCCGATGTCATAACATATTTCGCAGGCGTGCGCGCCGCGACATACGAAGAGGAGTTCATAGTCGAGGGCTCCGAAAAGCTTCAGAATCTTATCCACGCCGCCGGCATCCAGTCCCCCGGACTCGCGAGCGCCCCGGCAATAGCCGAGGATATCAGCAAGATAACCGTTGACCGCCTCTCGAAAGTCATGAAAGTCGTGCCCAACGAGAAGTTCAACCCGAACCGCAGAGTGACCCCCGTCATGGCGAAGCTCTCGGTCGCAGAGAGACAGGCGGCAATAGAGAAGAACCCCGATTACGGCATCGTCGTGTGCCGCTGCGAGGGCATCAGCCGCGGCGAGATAATCGACGCAATAAACTCCCCCGTTCCCGCGACTTCAATTGACGCGATAAAGCGCCGCGTGCGTCCCGGAATGGGCAGATGCCAGGGCGGCTTCTGCATGCCGCTGGTCACCGGCATTATCTGCGAGCAGACCGGCATGAAGATGACCGACGTCACAAAAAGCGGCGGCGACAGCAACCTGCTGTTTGAAAAGGAGGGCACCGACAATGACTGAACTCAGATATGATGTAATAGTCCTCGGCGGCGGCCCGGCAGGTCTTGCGGCCGCGATATCCGCGCACAAGAACGGCGCGAATGTGCTGCTTATAGAGCGCGAGCACAAGCTCGGCGGTATTCTCAAGCAGTGCGTGCATGACGGATTCGGACTCATCCGCTTCGGCGAGCGCCTGACAGGCCCCGAGTATTCGGGAAGATTCATCAGGGAGTTTCTCTCCCTCGGAATAGACTACAGAATAAACGCATTTGTAACAGATGCCGAGAAAACGGCTGACGGCTTCACCCTCACCGTTCAGAGCGCGCAGGGCATATTGATCTGCCGCTCGAAAGCCGTCGTTATCGCGTGCGGATGCCGCGAGCGCACCTCGCGCCAGGTATTTATCCACGGCGACAGACCCGCCGGCATATACACCGCCGGCACGGCTCAGTATTTCGTCAACATTCTCGGTCAGATGCCCACGCGCCGCTGCGTTATTCTCGGCAGCGGAGACATAGGCATGATAATGGCGCGCCGCCTCACCCTTGAGGGCGCGAGCGTCGAGGGCGTCTACGAGATAAAGGACACTCCCGCAGGTCTTGCGCGAAACGTTCACCAGTGCCTGCATGATTTCAACATCCCGCTCCACCTCTCGACCACGGTCACAAAAGTTTTCGGCGTCAAGCGCGTTGAAGCGGTCGAGGTCTGTCAAGTGAACGAAAAGATGCAGCCGATAGAATCCACCGCGCGCATCATTCCCTGCGACGCGCTCATCCTCTCCGTCGGACTTCTGCCCGAGAACGAAGTGTCACAGATGCTCGGAGTCAAGCTCGACCCCGCGGCAAAGGGCGCAGTCGTCGACCAGACGCTTATGACAAGCGTCCCCGGCGTGTTCTCCTGCGGCAACGCGCTGCACGTCAACGACCTTGTCGATTATGTCTCCCTCTCGGGCGACCAGGCGGGCGAATCCGCCGCCGAATACTGCAAGGGCGAGAAGAATGCAGCCGACAGAGTGCCTGTTGAATACGACAGAGCGAAGTTCCTCTATGTCGTTCCGCAGTATTACGACAAAGCCGCAAAGGACGGCATGACGATGTACTTCAGACCGCGCAGCGAGTTCAAGAAGCAGTCCGTCACCGTCGCGAGCGGCAGCGATGCGCTGATAAACAAAAAGTTTGCAAATCTTTCCTCCTCCGAGATGGAAGTCTTGAAATCCGAGAATATTTCGGATAGAATTACAGACAAGATAACCGTCAGCATGGAGGACATGAAATGAAGATAAAATATCTGGGCACGGCGGCAGCCGAGGGCGTTCCCGCGATTTTCTGCCGCTGTGAGGTGTGCAGAAAATCGAAGGCGGCGGGCGGCAGAAACATCCGCACCCGCTCTCAGTCGATAATCGACGACAGATTGCTTCTCGACTTTTGCCCCGACACTTTCATTCACACCCTGCGCGACAACATCGATCTTATCTCGATAAAATCCTGTCTCATCACCCACGCGCACGAGGATCACCTCTATCCGCAGGACATTCAGATGCGCCTGCCGGAGTGCTTCGCGAATTTCATGGGCGAAGAGGTGACTCCGCTGAACTTCTACGGTTCGGACACGACGCTCCGGTGGATAAGAGACATGGAGTGGTGCGATGCGCTGACAGAGAAGAACGTTCTCGCGCTGCACCCCGTAAAGGCGTTTGAGCCGTTTGAGGTCGAGGGTTACACAGTGACCGCGCTCAAGGCGGATCATGACCAAAAGACAGACCCGTTTATCTATATAATATCAAACGGCGAAAAGACGATGCTCTACGCGCACGACACCGGATATTTCCCCGACGAGACCTGGAATTATCTCGAACAAAAAAAGTCCGTATTCGACTTTGTCTCAATAGACTGCACGGGCATGTTCGAAAACTACCGCCAGGGTCACATGGGGCTCTCCGCCGACGCGGACACGAAGGACCGCATGATAAAAGAGGGGCTTGCGACGGATAAGACCGTTTTCTGCTGCAACCACTTCTCCCACAACGGCAGAGCGACCCACGACGAATTTGTCCCCGCGGCGGCGGAGAAGGGCTTCCTCGTCGCCTACGATTCCATGGAATATGAGTTTTAACCGAAAGGACTGACACAAAGTGAGCGTCACCGAAATGGTCTGTATAGTCTGCCCCAACGGCTGCCGTCTGAAGGTCAGCCGCGACGGCGACAAGATAGATGTTCAGGGCGCAAAGTGCAAAAGAGGCGTCGCGTTCGGCACGACCGAGCTGACAAATCCCACCCGCTCCCTGACGACTACAGTCGACACCGCGTTTTCCGATATGCCCCGCCTGCCCGTCAAAACGAGCTGCGAGATACCGAAAGAGCACCTGCTCGACGCCATGAAAACCATCCGCGCGTTTAAGCTCAGCGAGCGCGTGAACACCGGAGATGTCGTTATCAAAGACGTTTTCGGCGCGGACATAGTAGCAACAGCCGACATGAACTGAACATAAAGCTTATCAAGGAGGAAACACCGTGAGCAAATCAAAGAAGTTCGTACCCGATTGGTACCATGAGAAAGCACCCGAAAGATCCTACCGTTCCATTCTCAAATGGGGCGACCCCGAAGCGTTCAAGGCTCCGAACGCAAAGCTCTATGAGCTGATGAAAGAGACCTTCCACATGACCGACGACGATTTCAAGGTCAAGCAGGAGATGGGTCTCGAAGAAGTTGATTATGATATCCCCTGCCGTCTGAGCGAGACTCAGATAGCCGCTCTCGAAGAGATAGTCGGCAAGGCTAATGTCAGCACCGACAACTACGACAGACTCTCCGTCGCATACGGCAAGACGATGGTCGACCTCATGAGACTGCGCAAGCACATCGTTGAGAATGTCCCCGACGCTGTTGTCTATCCCAAGAACCGCGAGGATATCATCGCCCTCGTCAAATACTGCTGCGAGCAGAAGATACCGATGTATGTCTACGGCGGCGGCTCCTCCGTCACCCGCGGTGTCGAGGCAGTCAAGGGCGGCATCACGCTCGACATGAGAAAGAACTTCAACAAGGTTATCTCCTTCAGCGAGCACAACCAGACAATAACCGTCGAAGCCGGCATGAGCGGTCCGAAGCTTGAAGAGACCCTCAACAACGCCGTTTCGACCCTCGGCGCAAAGCGCGCCTATACCTGCGGCCATTTCCCGCAGAGCTTCGAGTATTCTTCCGTCGGCGGCTGGGCTGTCACCCGCGGCGCAGGTCAGAACTCGAGCTATTACGGCAAAATTGAAGATATCGTCATCAGCCAGGAGTATGTCACTCCCATCGGCATCATCAAGAGCGACGAGTTCCCGAGAAACGCTACCGGTCCTTCCATAGACCAGATCATGATGGGCAGCGAGGGAACCTTCGGTATTCTTACTCACGTCACCCTCAGAGTTTTCAAGTATATGCCCGAGAACCGCAAGAAGTTCTCCTATGTTTTCAAGGATTGGGAGAACGGTCTCAACGCGGCGCGTGAGATAATGCAGGGCGAGTTCGGCTTCCCGTCGGTCTTCCGTCTCTCCGACCCCGAGGAAACCTCGATAGCTTTCCGCCTCTACGGCGTTGCGGACACTGTCATTGACAAGATGCTCGCCGCCAAGGGCTACAAGGACGGCAAGCGCGTGCTCATGCTCGGCTGGAGCGAGGGCGAGAAGCACTTCAGCAAGAACGTTGCAAAGCAGATAGACAAGATATGCAAGAAGCACGGCGCAATGTACACCACCAGCATCGTCACCAAGGGCTGGGAGAAGGGTCGTTTCACCGATCCCTACCTGCGCGAGGATATGGGCGACTACGGTCTTATGCTCGACACCCTCGAGTGCTCGGTCAACTGGGATAACTTCACCAACGTCTACGAGAATGTCCGCCGATTCTGCAAGAGCAGACCCGACACTATCTGCATGACCCATATGTCCCACTTCTATCCCCAGGGCGCCAACCTCTACTTCATATTCGAAGCGAAGATGAACGACCTTGACGAGTATCTCGAGTATCAGCGCGGCATCATGGACAACATCCAGAAGTACGGCGCGGCGATGAGCCACCACCACGGCATAGGCAAGATGACCGCTCCGTGGCTCGAGGCGCAGATCGGCAAGAACCAGATGGATATCTACCGCGCGCTCAAGCAGCACTTCGATCCCGACAACCTGATGAATCCGGGCGGAACACTCGGTCTCGACCTCCCCGAGGATCAGAAGAGAGACTTCATCAACAAGTAAATTCACCTCCATTTTCACCGGAGAATGAGAACAGAGAGTGCCCTGCGGTTAAACTTCCGCAGGGCACGTTGTGTTTTCGGCGCAAAACAGAAATCGGAACGACCCCTGCGGTACACAAGCCGCCGGGGTCGTTCCGAATATAGGAGATTTGTGGTTGTCGATTATGTACGGACGCCTTGACGGCGCCCGGCATAAGGCGCAGAGCGGGAGTCCGCGTCCGCAAGCGAACCCCCGTCCGCTTGACGTGTGCCGCAATACACGGTCTTCCGCCCTCGTTTTATACGAGCACATACTACACCATTTAGAGCAAAAATGGAATAGACTTTGTATAACTGGTAAATTTTGAGGATAAATAACCGTTTTAATTTCCTATAAAAACTTTTAATTTGATTTTTAATAGCTATATCGCATTTTTCAACTTTTTAAATTCGCTGTTTTCATTTTGAAAATTCATTCAAACCGAGCCTATTTTTCACTCCACGCTGATTTTTCCGTATATTTTATTTACCGGTATGAACAGCAGGAAAGTGAGCACGGAATTGAGGCACGCTTTTATGAGATTGAACGGGATTATCGCGGGGATGAGCATTTTGACGACCGCCTCGACGCCCGTGCCCATAAAAATACCGGTGAACACGAGATTGAGCGGTATCATAACAAGGGTCATCAGCACCGAGCCGACCGCGAGCCCCGCCGCCATGCCATTTTTGCCGCCGATTTTTTTGTACATCAGCCCGGATGCCAGAACGAGCACGCCCGACGCGCAAAAGTGCATGAGAAAGCCGATAATGTGGCTCGACGAACTGACGGTGAACGCCTGGTTAGCCGAGGTGATGAGCAGAATCACGAGCCCCGCGAACGGTCCGAACAGCATCGTGCCGATGAGCACGGGGACATCCGCAATGTCGTATTCGAGAAACGGCGCGGAGGGCAAAAGCGGAAACTTGATAAAATACACCGACACCACGGCAACCGCCGCGAGCATCGCCATGACCGTTATTTTCCGCAGGTTCTGTCTTGAGTTTTTCTTCATGAGTATCTTCCTCTCTTTATTTTGCAACCGGGAAGATGAAAAAGCAAAAGCCCCGCTATATAAGCGGGGCGCAAATGCATTTTTCGCATCCTCTTCCATCCGGACTTTACCGTCGGCTCCGGAATCGCACCGGATCAACCGCTCTCGCGGCTCGCGGGCTTCGGCTTTCGCCTTCACCGCCGGTGGGGAATTTCACCCCGCCCCTGAGATTGCTGTATATATTGTCGCACTTCGCGGGTGTTTTGTCAATAGCTATACGGCACTTAGTATCGCCGCGCCAAAAGTTTACACTTGATTCAAATATCAGGGCGCAGTTAAACGGACCGCAACGCGCCGTTTGCAGTCTGTGGGTAAAGTCTCGGACAGATGAGCACTTTATTCCGTTGTATTTCGCGCCGCCTTATGTTATACTTAATCCCGACAAACAAACGGAGGCAACAGCATGAATTTCACTCAATTCAATAAAAACGGCGGCGTTGAGGGCTTCTGCCTGATAAAGACCGTCGACCGCAAGATGACGGCAAAGGGCGTACCGTATCTCGATCTCACGCTCGCCGATCCTGACGGCGAAATAAACGCAAAGCTCTGGGACTACAAAGAGGAACTCCACGGCGAATTCGCCGCAAACGATCTGATAAAAGTCCGCGGAACGGTTCAGCCGTTCAATGACTCGCAGCAGCTGAGGATAGAGCGCATACGCAAGGTGACCGAAGCGGACGGCGTGCGCATCGAAGATTTTGTCCCCTCGGCGGGCTTCTCGGGCGAGGCTATGTTCAACGAGCTGATGAAAGTCGCGGGAAATTTCAAGGACGAGGAATTAAAGACGCTCGTCACCGCTCTGCTCAACGAATACAAAGACAGGCTGCTCTACTGGCCTGCGGCGTTCAGGCTGCACCACGCGATACGCGGCGGACTGCTCTATCACACGCTCTCAATTCTCCGCATGGCTCAGGGAGTCGCGGATATATATCCGTTTATAGACAGCGACCTGCTCTTTGCGGGCGTTATACTCCACGACATCGCAAAGACAGAGGAATTCGATGTCGCGCAGACCGGCATAGCCTCGGGCTACACGACCGACGGCAATCTTATCGGCCACCTCGTGCGCGGAGCGATGGCGGTTGACAGATGCGGCAAGAAACTCGGCATCAGCGAAAACACGCTCATGCTCGTCGAGCACATGATAATCTCGCACCACGGCGAGCCGGAGTTCGGCGCGGCGGTGCGCCCGATGTTCCTCGAGGCGGAGATACTCTCCTCGCTCGACACGCTCGACGCGAAGATATATGAGATTGAACAGGCGTGCAGGAATGTTCAGCCCGGCGAATTCACTCCCCGCCAGTGGGCGCTCGACAACCGCAAGCTCTATAACCACGACCGCAACCACGCCGATTTCAAGGCGGAGCTGATAAAATAAGGAGAGCCTATGGACTGGACAGAAATAAAAATAACAGTTGACACAAAAGATATCGACACCGCGGGTGACATTGCCAACATGGTCGTGCCCTACGGCATATATATCGAGGACTACAGCGACCTCGAGCGCGAGGCGATGGAGATAGCCCACATTGATCTTATTGACGAGGATCTGCTCGCTAAGGACAGGACGAAGGGCATTGTACATATATATATTGACCCGCAGGATCACCCGCAGGAGGCTGCCGCTTTTCTGACGGAACGCCTTGCGGCGGCGGGGATCGAAAATGAGATCGATCTCACCCAGTGTAAGAACGCCGACTGGGAGAACAACTGGAAGCAGTATTTCCACCCGATAAAGATAGGCGAGCGCCTGCTCATCCGCCCGACATGGGAGGACGAATACGACGCCGAGGGGCGCGCGGTGCTCCATCTCGAGCCCGGACTCGCGTTCGGCACGGGCAGCCACGAGACGACCCGACTCTGCCTTGAGGCACTCGAAAAGAACATAAAGGGCGGCGAAAAGGTTCTCGATGTCGGATGCGGGAGCGGCATTCTCGCGATAGCCTCTCTCCTGCTCGGCGCAGAAAGCGCGACGGGCGTTGACATAGACGAGCTTGCGGTCAAGACTGCGGAAGAAAACGGAAAGATGAACGGCTTCGGCAGCGACCGTCTGACTTTTATTCACGGCGACCTCGCGGACAAGGTCAGCGGCAAATTCGACATAGTCGTTGCCAACATCGTCGCCGATGTTATAATCATGTTCTGCAAGACCGTGCCCGATTTCATGGCGGACAACGCCGTGTTCATCACCTCCGG